>JBCBKZ010000184.1:0-8871 GCA_038520955.1 Bacteroidota bacterium
GGAGAAAATCAAACGTTTGATTTTCTCCAACAAAATCTCATCTCCCAGGCAAGCATCTGGATCAGCTCTCCAGTCTACCCATACCTCCAGCGGAAAGGCATAGTCGGTAACCTCTAATGCTAAATCAGAACAACTAGGTTCTTCATAAAATCTATAGGTTTCCTCTCCTATCTGAATGAAGTAGCCCCCACAGCAGGCACAGAATCTTGGATCTACGCCCAGTATGCTTCCTGTTACCTTTTCCTTAAACTCACAGTCAGGAATTGGGCAATCGCTGGCATCATCGCAACCCATACAGATTCCCATCAAGAATAGGATTAGGAGTAATGCCGTTATTGATTTTCTGCTTCTAGTCATATCTTACTTCAGTTTAATTTTCTCCAACAAAATCTCATCTCCCATACAGGCAGCTGTGTCAGCTTTCCAATCCACCCAAACATCCAGCGGAAAGATAATATTGGCAGCATCTAATGATAGATCTGAGCAGTATGGCTCATCATAGAATCTGAAAACTTCTTCCCCAATCTCTATGAAATAGCCTCCGCAGCATCCGCACTCTCTATAGTCTGGTCCGGTAATCCTACCCATTTGACCCGAGATGGGGAAGCAACGTAGTTCTTCCAGTACCTGCTTGACTTCTTTTATATACTTAGCCAAATAGTCAGGCAAGATTTCCTCATTGGTGTCTATGTACCACCTGCGACTACCATTCTCATTTCTGGCTTCCAGTAATATGGTTCCCTGGTCATAAGCGTCGGGGATCCCGATGACAGAATCTTCTTCTGTCCATAATTCTTCAGGAAATGAATAAGTCAATGGATTAGCAATCTCAAAAGCCTCCACTGGCATAGGTTTAGAAAGGAAGGCAAGGTCAGGTTGGTAAATGTTGTAAGCTTCCTCTATGTCATCTGCAAAGAGACTTTTATCTTCAATCTTGTAGAGGAAAGTACAGTCCCCAATGCAGTATCCATAGGCTTCTCCAAAAATCAGGAAATCTTGATCAGTCTTGGGATCATCCCAAGGAAAGTCTGGAAACCAATGACAGCCTTGTAAGAGGAGCAAAACCGTAACACTCAACAGCAGAGATTTCTTCATAACACTAATTCCTTTTCTCCAAGACGGTAGCTAAGGAATAGATGCTGCATCTTGAGAAATAATAACAGTGTTACAAATTATTTCAATAAAATAAGACTAAGCTTTCGGCACAAGATCTCCTACTATCTTGGCTGAAAGTAAGCAGAGGGGAATTCCGCCGCCAGGATGTACGCTTCCTCCACAAAAGTACAAGCCTTTGATTTTCTGACTGAAGTTGGGATGACGTAGGAAGGCTGCAAACTTATTATTGGAGCTGTTTCCGTAGAGTGCACCCTGATAAGAGGAGGTCTTAGTTTCTATGCCTATCGGGTCCAGCACTTCTTCATACTGAATCTGCCTTTCTATGGGTGCATCCAGGGATTCTTCCAGCTTGCTGATGATGGCCTGACGAGCTTTGGGGATGAGTTCCTCCCACTGCTGACCCTGATTAGATGGCACATTAATCATCACAAACCAGTTCTCCTTGCCCTCAGGTGCATCTTCCTCTCTGATTTTACTGCTTACATAGACGTATACTGTGGGATCATGGAAGATGTCTTTCTCTTCCCAAATGGATGTAAACTCCTGCTGGTAATTCTTACTGAAGAATATATTATGTAGATCCAACTCCCTGAATTGGCGTTTCATACCCCAATAAAAGATCAGGGCTGAACTGGAACGAGGTTGTTTAAGGGTGGATTCCGGCGCAGATATCTTTGCTAGTAACTTCCGATAGGTGGGCACAATGTCCATATTGGAGACTACGATCTCGCTATCTATTTTTTCTCCTCCCACTTGTAGGCCTGTTACTTTCTTCCCTTCGAGGAGAATTCCCTCCACTTGCTGACCATAGTGAAACTGAACCCCCAGGCTTTCCGCCTTTTCCACCAGCTTAGCCGGAATGTCATACATACCTTTATGGGGAAAGTAGGCACCCAGATTATGCTCCAGGTGAGGGATAATATTCAGGGTAGCAGGAGCTGAATAGGGATTGGAACCATTGTAAGTAGCGTACCTGTTAAATAGCTGAGCTACTCTGGTATCAGAGAAATACTTGGCGTTAGCTTGTGCCAATGTCCTGAAAGCATCCAGCTTATGGAGTTTGAGAATGGAGTTGAGGGTTTCCTTTCTTAGGTAAGTACTGAGCTTATGTAAAGACCTTTCCAGAAATACATGGGAGGTAATATCATATAATTCTTCGCTCTTCCTTAGCAGCTTCAATACTTTCTCTTCTTTCTCTTCTGTCTTAAAAGCTATTTCGGAAGCAAAGGCTTTAGGATCACTAAAGGCGACTATCCGAGTCTGGTCAGGGTAAAAATATTGGGTGATGATATCCAGAGGACTGTAAGAAAAACCAGTATTTGTGGTCTTTCCGCCAAGCTCCATGAGCTCATCCACTAACTCTGGAAGGGTAAATAGAGAGGGCCCAGTATCAAAACGGAACCCTTCTTTCCTGATCTCGGCAATCTTTCCACCGGCAAAGCTTTGCTGCTCAAATACCTGAACCTGATAGCCTTTATGCTGTAATCTGATAGCTGAGGCTATACCTGCTATCCCCGCTCCTACGATAGCTACTTGTTTCATATGAGTATGCTAAGTGTTCAGGAAAGAATTTGTTTAGCAAGTTAGCAGAAAGGGAGAAAAGACGTAAGAAGCGGTTCGTAAAGAGGCTAGACTTTATTCCGATATTTTGCAAATTCCAATTTACAAACAAAGGAAGTAGTAAACATAGGATGCGCAATAAGGTAAGCTTATCACACCTTCTTGCCTATTTCTCTCTTTTCGCCTGTCTCAGCTGTCTCAACCTGCTTACAGTATTTGCTGAAGGTACTGCAGAACTGATTCCTCAGGGATCATCTTCATCCTGTATTTCCTACATACAGGGGAATGACGGGACAGGAAAAGAAGGACCGGGCTATGATCGCCCCTGGTATGATCTGATATATGTAAACATAAATGATCCGGCAAACGAGATCATCTACTATGGGTTTACCAGAAAGGAACCCAGTTCCAAGCCCTTGTACTACCAAATCCTGGATCCGCTGGGGAACATAGTCATTACTGGTTTGGTAGGGACCAGTGCCAGTGATAGCTGCTACATAGCGGATGATGGTACGGCTACCTATGTAGGTCCTACCCAGATTGCTGGTTCAGGATCAGGCGGATACACTGCATTAAGCTATACCCCAAGTATGGCCGGGGAGTATGCCATCAGATTCAACGTGAATGATCCCTCAACAGCTACTCCTTCTGAGTCCAGATATTTTGTTCACCCCTTTGATGTGACGGTAGCAGATGTGAGTATTCCTGCCAGCCCTGTGGCTATTACGGGCAGGCTGTTCAGCTATAAGTGGCACCTAAATACGAATGGCAGTTCTAAAGAAGCTTGTATGCAGTTTTACACATGGACGCCAGATAGTGTGGTGGTTTCTATGGACATGAATGGCATTCAGCCCCATGGGTATTCTGTTTCCTTTAATGATCATGGGACCACAGATACAGGAGATTTGGTGGAAGATAGAAAGTCACGTAACTCTGTAAGCTCTGCCGTTCCTGAGTATAGGGTATTCTTAAATGATCCAGATCCTACGGTTTATCCTACTGGTACTCCTGGAACGATCACCTTTGTGAAGATGAATGGTTGTGTGCTCATACAGGACTACTGCATCTATGTGAATATCACAAGACCGGGAGAACTTAATGTTTATCTGGACTTAACAGGAAATGGGGAGTATGACTATGGGACACGAGATGTCTACTTCCCTTATAAAGCAGAGACTTCCGGAGAAATATGCATTCCCTGGGATGGCATGGATGGACTAGGCAATCTGATAGCAGGAGATGATACGGGAGTGGTATTTGTAGAATTTCTGGCGGGAGTAGTTCATTATCCGGTTTGGGACCCGGAGAACCATGTAAATGGATTTAACAGTTCCATTATACGGCCTTCTGGCTTGGACCCCAGAATGTACTTTGACAATACTGAGACTTCCATAGGGACGGTAAACCTGGCAGGTTGTGATTCCAACTGTAATACATGGTCTGGAAGTGCAGGGAATAATGTGATGGTAAATACCTGGTTTACGGCCATTACAGGTTCTGATACGGCAGATTTCACCTTGGTAAATCTCTGTCCGCCCGTACCCAGCCCTGATTCTACATGTGTGGTTAATAATGGATCCTTGGTGCTTTCCATATTGGCTAATGACACTGATCCCGACAATAGTCTGGATTCTAGCAGTGTAGTCATTACCCAGCTAAGTGGAGCAGGAAGCTATTACTATAACTCTTCCACGGGTTGGTTCTCTTATGATGAGGGAGGAGATGCAGACACGGTAAGGTTTTCCTATGAGGTATGCGATGTTACGGATCCTTCCTATGGAGGACCTTTCTGTAGAGAAACCAACATTGTCATAGCTGTGGGTGCCTGTGCAGGCTGGGGCGCACTGGATCCGGAAGAGTTTATTCCCATATCCACCATGGAACCCGAGAAAAAGGAAATTCTG
Source organism: Bacteroidota bacterium (assembly GCA_038520955.1). Taxonomy (GTDB): domain Bacteria; phylum Bacteroidota; class Bacteroidia; order J057; family J057; genus JBCBKZ01. The sequence continues at coordinate 4,581 of JBCBKZ010000184.1, forward strand.
ATCCTGGCTAAAGCAGACCAACAATGGCTCCAACTCAAAGCTCTGGAGAAAGGATTGACTCGTTTAGTGCTCTATGATGTAGCTGGTAGAGAAATCTGGAATAAGTCACACTTTCTCACCAAAGGAAGAGAATGGAAAGTTCCTCTTTCGGTTCAAACAGGAGGGATTTATACGCTCATGATACTTACCCCAAGAGGAAAGACCTATCAAAAACTACGGCTTAGGTAGGGTTGAAGAGGTATATTCTCAAGGTGAAGGACACATAATTATGAAAGACGCCTCTGGCCCCAGGGCTTAAAAAGGGAAAGCCTTGTGTACTACCAGCAAAGGAGCGAAGGGAATAGCCATACCTCATGCTGAATCCCGTATTCCCCCCTCTCAGGGTAAAACCTGCCATGGCCCTATAGTCCAGATTATCCAGAAAGGTAATTTCCCCGCCCTGATCTTTGGCGGATAGCAATAAGCCTACTACAGGTCCTATGTTAAACTGAATATCTCGTGTTTCTCCAAAAAGTTCTATGGGAATGTAGAAATTAGCCATGACCGGAAGGCTGATGTAGTTCATCTTTACAATGAGCCCTCCATCATTGGCACTTCCTAATTGCTCAAACTGAAGCTCAGGTTGTATCTCAAAATTATCTGAGACTGCATAACTAACAAATCCTCCCAGCACTAATCCTGCCCTGTTAAAGCCGGCTGAATTATCTCCATCTACCTGGGTACCATTCAATCCTATGTGCAAACCTCCTCCCAGATTCTGAGCAGAAAGTGTACAAAGGATAAATAAGGAGAATACAGTAAGAATCAGTTTTTTCATGTCTAGGAGAATAATAAATGGAACATACCGAAAAAGCCCAGCTGAATCAAATAGTAGGCTTCTGCCAGTGGGTTGCGAATCGGTGTCTTAACCAGATTTACCCCCATGACCATTAACCAGGCAATAACAAACCATGCGATATAATTCTGTAAAGGAATCAACTCAGTTTCCCATGACCAAAAATCCAGGCTAATGGCTACTGGTTCTATGACTACGTCCAGCATAACCATCAGCGCTGCAGCTATGACAGCCTGCAAAAAAGTAGGAACTGGTACCTTTTTGGCCATGATAGCGGTAGTGTACACCAGGAGCATCCAGTTAAGACCCATAGATATAGGAACCCCAAATAATCCCCAACCAAGTCCCTCCCCGTAAGAGTATATGCCAAAGATAACACCCGTCTGTACGCCCAATACTTCTACTCCCCAACCCAACACAAAGGTGGCAACTGAAGCAATGATAAATGGTGAAGACCATTCTTCATGATAATAAGCTAGTACCAGCGTAGAGAGAATAAGATTGAAAGGCGTGAGGAGCAAAAAGAGGTTTTGGGTATAGCCTTGACTAAGCCCTATGACTCCTACCAGATGGAATAGAACCAGTATGCCTAATCCTATTTTCCAGCTATATTTCTTCCTTTCCATACAACTTGTTTGGTGCTCTTTTTATAGATGGAGAGCAGGCTTATATATACCAGGAGCCCCATCTGAATAGGATGATAAACCAGATTCACCCATAAAGGTTGTTTAGCTAAATAGCTGATGCCAGCCCTAATACACAACATAAGAAACAGACACAGCAGTATCAGGGATATCGGGAGAAAGGGAATTACTAATGCCCAGCCAAATATGATCAGAAAGAGGTAGATCCCTAATCCTATAGGAGAATTCCCAAATCCTGCTAATATATTTTTTGAGAAACCCTCTATTCCTTCCTCCAAACTTTTGTACATGCGACACTTGATCAGTCCATTTCCTAAAAGGGTAAGCCCTTTCAGTTTTTCCTCCTTAAGTTGTTGCATAATCGCAATATCTTCTACCACATTGTCCTTTACTCGTTCATGCCAGAGAAACTTGCGATAGGTCTCAGCTTCAAAAAACATAAATTGCCCATTGGCAGCGGCCATAGAAGGAAAGGGTAACCTGAGAATCCACCAAAGTGGTAGCAAAGAAAGTAGTAGGTAATGCATAATGGGAACCACCCACTGCTCACCCCTACTCTCCATGATCTGGTCAGGGAATAAAGAGAGAAGTGTTAGCTGGTATTTCTCCATGCAGGCTTTGGCAGAAGGGATCAGGCTGGGATGGAGAAAAGCAATATCAGCATCCAGAAAAAGGAGGTATGTACCTTTTGCCTCCTTCGCCAGCTGATGACAGGCCCAATGCTTCCCGAGCCATCCTTCAGGAAGAGAAGTACCGTTTACATAGCGCACATGTGTATGCGTGGAAGAAAAGCCTTTCAATAGTTCTTCTGACTTATCTTCAGAGTGATCATTCAGAAAAATGATCTCCAACTGGTGGGCATTCAGGCTTGAAAGTTGTTTAAATAAGGCGGGAAGGTTATCAGCTTCATTTCTGACGGGTACAAGGATGGATACAGTAGCATCTGATGAGGAAGTCTGATGGATAAGAAAGGGGCGACTAAGCACGTTAAGCATGGTGATGCCCCACCTTAGTCCCAGAAACCCAAGTAAAACCATCGCGAGTACAAACATGCATGCAAGCCTACAACTTTTCTGTCAATAATTCCCTTAACCTATACCAAATATTTCTCTGGCATATTTCGCCTCAGTAGTGTACGTTTACGCCCATGAATTATCAGCACCTGGCAAAGATTCTGCTCCTTGGATGTATCATAGCCTTGTTTTCCTGTGAAGATGAGGTAGTTACAGTCAATGAAGGAAGCCTGGACTTTTCTTCTGATACCGTCAAGTTTGACTCTATCTTCGTCAACTTTCTCTCTCCTTCTGAAAGACTGATTGTTACCAACAATTCTGGAAAAAATATAGAAATCAACCGAATTTGGCTGGAAGCGGAAGAAAGTACGGAGTTTGCCACCATCATAGATGGAAGGCTGACCAATGATATTTCTGACCTGATTCTGAGAGATGGAGACAGCCTCCTCATCTTTGTGAATGTGCAATCAGAGTTGCGTGATGATTTCACAGAAGAATTTCTCGCCTTCCGAATAGGGAGTGAGGTTCAACGAGTGCTATTACGAGCGAAGGTATTGGATGCCTACTTATTTAGGAGTCGCGCAACGGCAGGAGGCCCTCTGGCTACTTTTGGCTTTCTAAGGGATACTACGCTGACGCCGGATAAACCCATAGTCATGGATGGTCCCATAGTGGTGGGAGAAAATGTAACCCTGACTATTCTTCCGGGAACCCAGATTTTCTTTACCCCCTATAAGTTCCGAGCTAATCAGAACGCTGCTCCACCTGATACCTTTATTTTCTTCTCCCAACTCTTTGTCAATGGAACCATCAATGCTGAAGGGACACCTGATAATCCCATCGTTTTTCAGGGAAGCAGGCTGGAAGAAGCCTTTGAAGAACAACCCGCCCAGTGGAGAGGCATCCAATTCAGCCAGTTTAGCAAGGACAATGTCTTGAAGCATGTACAGATTAAGAATGCACAGTTTGGAGTGAGAACAGACTCCACCTCTATCAACGAGAATCCCAAACTGACCATGCGCCAAACGGAAATCAGGAATATGGGTGCATACGGTGTGTGGGGGGTAGGATTTTCGGCAGATGTCACGGGTCCTCCGGCTATACTTATGGAGAATTGTATCGTGAATACCTGTAAGGAGAATACCCTTTTTGTGTGGGGAGGTGGAAACTACCGCTTTGATAACTGCACCTTCGCGAACTTCAATCTGTTCAGATTCTCCAGGAGAACGCCACAGTTTCTACTCACAGATTATGGGCTGTTTGATGTAGCCCTTATAGCGCCTGGAAATGTGATCTTCAATAACTGTGCTGTTTGGGGTTCTGAAGAAACTGAGCTGGTACTCGATATACTCAATTCAGACACCTATACCCTGGAATTTAATAACTCCCTCCTCAGATATGCGGATGATAATGAGGTAGATATTTCTCCCTATCTATCTGAAACCTTAATCAATCAGGATCCCTTATTCCTGGATGTGAGTGAGAGGAATTACAGACTCCAGGAAGGGAGCCCACTAATCAATGCAGGCAGGGATCTTTCAGATCGATTTTTTCTGGATTTTAGAGGCGTACCTGATTCTGCCCACATGATTCCATTTGATATCGGGGCACTGGAGTTTATTCCCTAAGCAGATGATTCTGTGATTCTTACCAAAAAAGCATAGAAAAAATCCTATATTTCCTGCTGTAAATGCGAAGGATATTGCGAGAAAAAGTCTCCAATATCTTAACAAAGTCCTTGACTTATTCGTATTTATAGAAGTTATTGAAAAAATTGAAAGTTATATACTGGGGTATAC
>JBCBKZ010000185.1:0-8795 GCA_038520955.1 Bacteroidota bacterium
TGTCAGAAATTAGGGCTAATGTAAGGGCCCAAGCACAGGGAAGTCTATTGACGAGTTCTTCTCACTAATGTCATAGACATTCTCACATAGCATCACATTATGAGCATACAGAAAGACCTGACGGAATTAATAGAAGCAGGCCTTATCTCGGAAGACACAGCGGCCAGGATCAGAGAATATTATGGCCGAAAACTAGCCCCCGCTACCAACAGACTTTTTATCGTCTTTGGTGTGCTGGGGGCACTCCTGGTAGGGCTAGGCATCATCCTCATCATAGCGCATAACTGGGATAACCTTTCCAGAAGCATCAAGACCGTCTTTGCTTTTCTCCCCATGCTGATAGGCCAAGGACTGTGCGCCTATACCCTGCTTAAGAAGAAAGAGAGTATTAGCTGGCGAGAGAGTTCTACTGTCTTTCTGTTCCTGGCAGTAGGAAGTAGCATTTCACTGGTAAGTCAGATCTACAATATCCCTGGGAATATCAGCTCCTTCATCCTGAGTTGGATGCTCCTCTGCCTGCCACTGGTATACATCATGAGGTCCTCCATAACATCCCTGATGTACCTGATCGGGATTACCTATTACGCCATGGAGACAGGCTATGGATCTGGTGCAGATTTCCAGACTTACCTGTATTGGCCTTTGCTCATGCTCATGCTACCCCACTATTACCTACTGTATAAGCATAAGCCTGAGAGCAATTTCATGATCCTCCACAACTGGCTGGTACCCATTTCGCTATTATTTGTACTACCCACCATCATCATAGATATGAGTGAGCTGATGCTTCTAGGCTATGTCAGTCTATTAGGCTTGTTCTATCTGATAGGAGAAACTTCTTTTTTTGCCCAGCAGAAAATCAGAAGTGCTGGCTATACCGTCATAGGCTCACTGGGTACCATAGGCATTATGATGGGCTTAAGCTTTGATGAATTCTGGAGAGAATTGGCTGAAAGAGACTTCCCTCTTAATGAACTCGTCATAGCGCCAGAGTTTTACCTCACGGTCCTGATCACTCTATTGGCTATTGGGCTTCTTTACTATCTCCAAAAAGGGAAAGGACTGGATAGCCTCAAACCTATGAGAGTAACTTTTTTGTTGTTCATTCCCATCTTCATCATAGGGATGTATTCTCCCGTCGCAGTATGGCTAGTTAACCTATTGGTTTTCGCTATAGGTATTCTCACGATAAGAGACGGCGCCCAAAGAGATCATTTGGGGATATTGAACTATGGATTGCTCATTATTACCATCCTCATCATTTGCAGGTTTTTTGATACCAACTTAAGCTTTGTCGTCAGAGGGCTGCTCTTTGTGGCAGTGGGGGCAGGATTCTTTGCCACAAATAACTGGATGCTCAAAAAAAGAAAGACAGATGAATAAGCAACAACTCCTTCTTCCTGCCTTCATGTTGGTAGCACTGGCACAGCTATATGTTCCTGCCAGTATGATCTGGAGTAGAGAAAACGTACTCAAGAAAGGCACAGAATATAAGTTCAAGACTGAACTGATAGACCCTAATGATCCCTTCAGAGGAAAGTATATCACTCTTAGCTTTGAAGATAATATAGTGGAGGTAGAGAATACTGCCGACTGGAATATGGGAGAAGATATTTATGCGTCTATCACTACCGATGTGGAGGGTTTTGCGCAAATAGCTTCTATTTCCAGGGAGGAGCCTGATTCTGGTGAAGAATTTCTCTCAGCCAAGGTAGGCTTCATTGCAGGGCTAAACACAGATAAGCTGAGGATAGAATACCCCTTTGACAGGTATTATATGGAGGAATCCAAAGCCTATGAGGCAGAGATCAAGTTCAGGGAAGCCCAAAGGGATACCAGTCAACTGACCTATGCACTTGTGAACATCAGAAATGGGCAATCCGTTCTCAAAGACGTGATGATTGAAGGGATCTCTATTAAGGAAATAGTGGAATCTGAAGAGGAATAATATAAAGTGGTGCCCCAACCAAGGTCGTTGAGGCTCTCAAAACGCCAAAACTAAATGGAATAATTTGTCCCTTCGAGACCCTCAGGGACCTTGTAGATCAGAGCAGTTCATTTATTAACCATCCTCATTCTCCTACAAAAGAAACTGAAGTTTACCCTCTGCGTATAAGGTGATATAGAGAACCCTCTTTTCATGCACATTCTTGATTAAGAATTCTCTATATTTGCAAAGGCGATACAAAAACTATGAATACAACAGATTCCATGATCAAAGTAACTGATGCTGCTTTCGAGCACATAGCTACTTTGAGAACAGAACAAGGATATGATGAGAGCTACGGCCTGAGAGTTAGCGTGAAGGGGGGGGGATGCTCTGGTCTAAGTTACAACCTGGATTTTGATAATACAGAGCAGGAAGGCGATCAAGTGATTGAGGATAAAGGCATCAAGATTTTTGTGAATATCAAAAGCCTCCTTTACCTGGTAGGAACTGAGCTGGATTATTCTGGTGGTTTGCAGGGACAAGGCTTCCACTTTGCCAATCCAAACGCTTCCAGAACCTGTGCTTGTGGAGAAAGTTTCTCTGTCTAAGCCTCTTCAACATAAAAAATACAAGGCTACCTATTTTGGGTAGCCTTTTTTCTTTGTCCCGATCTATTGAAATATATTTCCTATTTTTACTTAACACTAATGTGATCAACTACTCTACTACCTATTCTAAATATGCGTTGGGTTAAATTCTTGCTTTCACTCGTATTGACTGGCGGATTGCTGTTTGTCCTGCAAAAACCCATGGGGCCAGTTACCTTTTCAGCCGGTCATTTCCTCAGTCCATTTCACGGATTTTGGCAGAATGCCGCCTCCGACAATAATCATCCTACGGAAACACTCTCCTTCCCTGATCTTTCAGCGGAAGTAGAAGTAGTCATGGATGACAGAGGTGTTCCCCACATTTTCGCAGAAAATGATGCAGACCTCGCCTTCGTACAGGGCTATGTAACCGCCAAGGACAGGCTATGGCAAATGGAGTTTCAGGTATTTGCTGCCTCAGGTAGACTGACGGAATTCCTTCCGGCTGCCTCTCAGGAAGCTGCCCTCGGATTCTGTAAGCAAATGCGTAGGCTGGGAATGGTCTTTGCGGCTGAACGTGCCTGGCAGGAAATACAAGAAGATAAGGAGACCCGCCTATGGTTAGAGTCTTATACTGATGGAGTGAATGCCTACATCCGTACACTTAAGCCAGCAGACTATCCCCTAGAATATAAACTACTGAATTATTCTCCAGAAGAATGGTCCCCCCTCAAGAGCTGTCTGCTGATGAAATACTTGGCCTATGACCTGGCATCCAGATATAATGATATAGAATATACCAATGCGCTTCAGAAATGGGGGAAGGGTGTATTTGACATATTATATCCTACTAGATTCCTTGAGGACGATCCCATCATACCTGCACGTACGCGTCCAGACTATCAGCCCATTCCTCCAGTAAAGGCCCCTATAGAATATTCTCCAGACTCTATGCTGATCACAGCCAATTATCCTTTCAGAGAAATGGATAACCTGGGGAGTAACAACTGGGCTGTCTCAGGAAGCAAAACCGCTACTGGAAGTCCCATTCTGGCAAATGACCCACACCTGGGACTGAACCTCCCTGCTATCTGGTATGAAGTGCAGCTCCAAAATCCAGAACTTAATAGCTACGGAGCTAGTTTACCGGGTGCACCAGGGGTAATCCTGGGATTTAATGACTCCATAGCCTGGGGATCCACCAATGCTGGTAGAGATGTATTAGACCTTTACAAAATCACGTTTAGAGACGATAGTAAGAGTGAATACCTCTTTGATGGGCAGTGGATGAAGGCAGAAGAGAGAATAGAGGTATTTAGCATGAAGGGTAATGACGCCCGATATGACACCGTCATCTACACCCATATAGGTCCGGTCATTTTTCAAGACAATGCTACTGGAGAAAAGACCCCTCTGGCTATCAGATGGATGGCACATGAACCTTCCAACGAAGCCCGAACCTTTGTTAAGCTAAACAAGGCCAAAAACTATGAGGATTATCTGGACGCTATCAAGACTTTCCAGTGTCCAGCCCAGAACTTCGTATTTGCCAGTGCGTCTGGAGACATCGCTATTTGGCAGCAAGGGAGGTTCCCACATCTCTGGGAAGGTCAGGGAAGATTTATCCTGGATGGTAGCAAGAAAGAACATATGTGGAACACCTACATCCCACAAAACCACAATCCGCATGTTCTGAATCCTCAGAGAGGCTTTGTCAGTTCTGCTAACCAGCACCCTACTGATGACAGATACACCTACCCTTACTACGGCGTAAGGTTTGAAGCCTACAGAAACAGAAGGTTAAATGATCTACTGGGTTCTAAGGATACCCTGACGGTGCAGGACATGAAAGACTTTCAGATGGATAACTATTCTGTCTTGGCGTCTGACCTTCTACCCGTCTTGCTTCAGGACCTGGATACCACTTCTCTTTCAGCTGACCAAATGTCTCTAGTCAGAGAGCTAAAAAGTTGGGATTATATGTATGACATAGATGCTACGCTACCAGCTTTCTTTGAGATCTGGAAAAACGAGGTATTTGGTGGTATCTGGGATGATGAATTTGAGGTGGAAGAACTGCCCCTTAAGCAGCCGCTAAAGCAGGTTACATCAGGTATTCTCCGTACGCTTCCTGAATTCTCCTTCTATGATAACATCAGTACCCCTGAGCTGGAAACCAAAGCCATGATTATCAACTCCGCTTTCCAGTCGGCCTATGATAAGATGAAAGAGTACAATGAGGACCCTTCCAAATGGAATTGGGCTGAGTGGAAAGGCACCTCAATACAGCATTTGGCTAGAATATCACCTTTCAGTAGGATGGACGTTCCTGCCGGAGGCTACAGCAGCATCCTGAATGCCACTTCTAGAAGAGCAGGTCCTTCATGGAGGATGGTGGTTTCTCTCGGAGAAGAAATAGAGGCTTACGGGATCTATCCCGGTGGGCAGAGTGGGAATCCTGGAGACCCTGGCTATGATTCATTCATAGATGACTGGGCCAAGGGAGAGTACTACAAGCTATGGTTCATGAAAAATGCTGAAGACAGCAGAGGCGAGAGAAAGTTCACCCAAACCTTCACCAAAAACTAATTAAGATGAGATTCTTAGTACGAATAATATTAATAGCTGGTCTGGCATATTTAGTCTCAAGATATCTTCCCTGGTGGGGGACAGCCATAGTAGGTTTTGCGGTAGGCTTTCTCATGAGTCAGGGAAAGAAGAAAAGACTCTTCGCCCGTAAGCCTAAGCCGAGCTTCAGCTTTATCGCTGGATTTTTAGCCGTGGCCCTTTTGTGGGGACTGATGGCCTGGTGGATGGATTCGCAAAATGGTTCTCAACTAAGCTTGAGAATAGCTGAGCTGCTATTACAACAATCCCCTCCTCCTCCTTCAGCTTCTCTACAGATAGTAGGGATCACAGCACTGATAGGAGGGCTTGTAGGAGGCTTTAGCACCATGACTGGAAATTTATTAGGAGAAGCCATAAAAAGTTCTTAATTAAGAGAATAGCATCAGCTATGGCCTCATGTTTGTGGTCACTTGTTCGAATTCTTACTTTACCTTAAGTATAACGCATTCAATAATCGAACAACACAAACAATGAATTTGCGTAACTTTTTTCACCTACTCATCCTTTTGCTCCCACTTAGCATCTCTGCCCAAGGTGTAAGTGAAACCTGGAAGTCTGACCTTGAGGCTGTCCTGGCAGAATTCAAAGCATGTGAAGCTCCTGAAGACAATATGGCCCTCTGTCATAACTTTCTTGACAAGGCACTAGAAACAGTATATGGAGTGAATGCCTTCTATTCTGAAGAAAAGCAAAGATTCCTCACTGGTAACGAAATAGTGGAACTCCTCAGTCAATCAGCCAACTGGGAACCCCTCGGAAATGGCTCAGATACGGAAGCGCTTCAAAACGCCCAGGATCAAGCCAACGCTGGGAAAGCAGTAGTTGCAGCTTATAGTGCGCCTGATGGATCAGGACATATAGCCCTCATCATACCCGGAAAATCAAGTCCTTCTGGAAAATGGCAGTCCAGCGTACCAAATGCGGCTTCCTTTTTCATGGATGACCATGCAAGATCCTTCGTAGGAAAACCACTTTCTTATTCCTTTAAAGGAGAAATCAGAAGTGAAGTTTTTCTCTACATGAGAAAATAAAATGTATTAAAGGGTGCTCTTTAGGCACCCTATCTTTTTGCTCTTGGCTATTAGTAACTATGCTCGTAAAAACTTTTGGCAGTGCTGTAGAAGGCATACACGCCACCCTCATAACAGTAGAAGTTGATGTGGCGACCGGTCAGTTTGGCTACTTCCTCGTGGGTTTACCCGATAATGCGGTCAAGGAAAGTAAGTTCCGCATCATGACCGCCCTCCGCAATAATGGGTTGGACATCCCAAGAAAACGTATCGTGATAAACATGGCTCCGGCTGACATTCCTAAAGTAGGCTCATCCTATGACCTCACCTTGGCCATGGGCATACTAGCTGCTAACGGAGACATAGCAGCTGATAAAGTGAACGACTACCTCATCATGGGAGAATTATCCCTTGATGGTGCTTTACTGCCTATCAAAGGAGCCTTACCCATAGCCATAGAAGCCAGAAAGAAAGGTTATAAAGGATTCATTCTCCCCGCTCAGAATGCAGAAGAAGCCGCCATAGTTAATCAATTAGAAGTCATTCCTGTCAAAAACGTAGAGGAAGCCATCGGTTTTCTGGATGGCCAACTGGACATAGAACCCCTTGAGAAAGATACTCGAGAGATCTTCTATGACGCCCAGAACGACTACATTCAAGACTTTTCAGATGTAAAGGGACAAGAAAATGTTAAAAGAGCTTTAGAAGTGGCTGCAGCTGGTGGGCACAACGTCATCATGATAGGGCCTCCCGGTGCAGGGAAAACTATGCTTGCCAAGCGCATCAACACCATTCTTCCGCCCATGTCTCTTCATGAGGCATTAGAAACTACCAAGATCCACTCGGTGGTAGGCCTATTACCGGAAAAAGCTTCTTTGGTAGCACGCAGACCTTACCGAGCTCCTCATCATACCATCTCAGATGTGGCCTTAGTAGGAGGGGGAGGCATTCCACAACCGGGGGAGATTAGCCTGGCCCATAATGGTGTCCTCTTCCTGGACGAGCTTCCCGAATTTAAACGTGCCGTACTGGAAGTCCTCCGCCAGCCGCTGGAAGAAAATCATATCACCGTTTCCCGCGCCAAGACCACCGTCAGCTACCCTTCCAATTTCATGCTGATGGCCAGCATGAATCCATGTCCATGTGGCTACTACAATCATCCCGACAAAGACTGTGTTTGTCCGCCCAATCTGGTGCAGCGCTACCTCAGCAAAATCTCCGGTCCTCTCATGGACAGAATAGACCTGCATGTAGAAGTAACCCCAGTTCCCTTTGAAGAACTCTCCTCCCTGGAAGAAGGGGAAAGCAGCGCCGACATACGCGAACGTGTCATCGCCGCCCGCGAACGTCAGTTGGAGCGTTTCAAGGAATTTGAAGGCATCTACGCCAATGCCCACATGCCCCCTCAGCTCACGCGTAAAATCTGCAAGATTGACAAGCAGGGAGAAATGCTCCTCAAGATAGCCATGAAGAAGCTTGACCTCTCTGCCCGCGCCTTTGACCGCATCCTAAAGGTAGCCCGTACCATAGCAGATCTATTCGACAAAGAGAAGATTCAACCCGAACACATAGCAGAAGCCATTCAGTACCGGAGTTTGGATAGGGAAAGTTGGGGGAGCTGAAAAAGGCTGCTCCCTAAGGAAGCAGCCTCACCTCAATTACAAAAACTCTTGCTAGAACATAATACTATCGGACGCACAACGGTAGGTGTTTATGCTATCCGGATATCTGTAAATACTCACATTGGTTTCTGGATGCAGGATATGCACCATTTCATAGGTTTCTTCTACGTGGGTAGTGTACAGGCTTAGATTAGCTTGCGCAGTGCTCTGTTCAAAAGATTGGGGAAGGAATACGGTTTGTGTGCTAAGTTGACGTAAGGCTAGCCAGCCTATTCCTACCAGTGCGGCTAAAATCAATGGAACGAAGTCTCGGATGCTCATTTTTCCAGCTTTTATACAAAGCTAATGAGCACAAGTGACAGCCCTATGTCAGTAGGTTTCCGGAATTTTTCCAAAAATGATCAACTAACTCCTGAACCCTCACCATCATTTCATCTTGAAGCAGTTTTGGGCTGATAATGGACGCATTGGCAGCGAAGGGAAGCATCCATTTACTAAAGCGAGTAAGGCTCCCCACCAGGAACTCCATTTCTACTGTTTCTCCAAGGGATTTCTCACTAGTCCAGCCATAGAGGTATTTTTGTTCTCCTATATGTCTGAGTGCTTCCCGCTTTAGGTGAAGCACTACCTTATACACTTCTCCCTGATAGACCAAGCTGTCCAGGTATTTCTGGTAGACTTCTGGGTCTCTTTCCTTAAAAAAGTCTGGTGTAAGTACCAGCTTGCTCATTCTATCCAGCCTAAAATCTCTGTAATCTTCTCTCTTTCTGGAATAAGCAATCAAGTGCCACCTATTTCCATAAAAGCTAAGACTGACAGGCTCCACCTCTCGGGCCGTAACCTCCCCGGAATAGTATGAATAGTACTCAAAGGTGAGAATTCTTTTCTCCAGCAAACCTTGCTGAATTTCAGAAAGGAAAAGGGACTCATGCCCTGCCGAGGAATTGCCTGTAGAATATTTTTGCACTTTTTCTTCTAATTGACTGACCTGATCCTGAGTATCATTGAATGATACTCA
>JBCBKZ010000186.1:0-8768 GCA_038520955.1 Bacteroidota bacterium
GAATGCACCTTTGAAGAATGCGACCTGAGTAATGCTGACATCCGGGATGCTGATTTTAGGGAGGTGACATTTAAGAGTTGTAAACTTCTGGGGATAGCCTTTAATACCACCAAGGACTTCCTCTTTTCTGTTTCTTTTGAGAAATGCCAGCTAGACTATGTCAATTTCACGGGCAAGCAAATGCCTTATACTCACTTCACGGATTGCTCACTCAAGGAAGCTGACTTTACTCAAGCCAGCCTTAATCAGGCCATCTTTCTTGAATGCGACCTCCACAGAGCCATTTTTGAGCAAACTCATCTGGAAAAAGCAGACTTTCGTACAGCCAGTAACTTTGTTATAGATCCAGAGAATAATATTCTCAAGAAAGCACGTTTTTCCACTAACAACCTTTCCGGCCTACTTAAAAAGTACAATCTGGATCTCGAATAGGCGTCACTTTCCTCATATCACAAAAATTGTATAATTTCCTTCCTATATATGCTGGCTTAAAGCTAGCAGGAGACTACAACTACTACTTATGACAACACAGAAACCATCACTCTCCTTTTGGCAGATCTGGAACATGAGTTTCGGATTTTTAGGAATACAGTTCGGCTGGGCACTCCAGTTAGGAAACATGAGTGCCATTTATGAATATCTTGGCGCTTCTCCTGAGGAAATACCGCTTCTCTGGTTAGCGGCACCTCTGACGGGCCTTTTGGTTCAGCCCATAGTCGGCTACCTCAGTGATAGAACCTGGAACAAGGTAGGAAGAAGGAAGCCCTACTTTATGACAGGGGCCATCCTGGCATCTATCGCCCTTATTTTAATGCCACATTCTTCAGCTATCTGGATGGCGGCAGGTCTTCTCTGGATACTGGATGCCTCTATCAACATCAGCATGGAGCCTTTCCGCGCCTTTGTAGCGGACCTTCTACCAGACAAGCAGCTTACCCGTGGATTCACTATGCAGAGCTTCTTTATAGGAATAGGAGCTGTATTAGCTGCAGTCTTTCCCTGGCTATTAGTGGATGTTTTCGGCTTCGCTAGTAGTGCAGGAGAGGAAGGAGTACCTACCTACCTAAAAATTGCCTTTGCTATTGGGGCAGTATTCCTTTTTGGGGCTGTTATGTGGACCATCACTCGCACCAAAGAATATCCCCCAGAAGACATGGAAGCCTTTCAGAAGATGAAAGAAGAAAGCAAGGGCTTTATGCATGCTTTTAAAGAAATCTTCTCCAATATATTCAATGGCCCCAGAGTCATGTACCAGCTAGCCGCAGTACAGTTTTTCACCTGGATAGGTTTATTTCTCATGTGGTTCTACTTCACTACCATGGTAGCCAATGACATCATGCAAGCGCCAGGAACAGACTCTCCTTTGTATGCAGAAGGGGTAGTATGGGGAAATATCTGCTTTGGCTTTTATTCCTTCATTACCTTCCTGGTCGCATTAGTGCTTCCTGGCATTGCGAATAGAATAGGGAGAAAAGTAACCCACTCCATCTGCCTTACACTGGGCGGAATAGGACTACTTTCTGTATTCCTGATGACCAATAAATACCAACTCCTACTTTCCATGACTGGAGTAGGCATTGCCTGGGCCAGTGTGTTATCTATGCCATACGCTATCCTTACCCCTCACTTACCTAAGGAGAAAATTGGGGTCTATATGGGTATCTTCAACTTTTTCATTGTTATCCCCGAGATTATGGCTACCCTCTTCTTCGGCTTTGTAATGAGTAACTTCCTGAACAATAGTCGTGTCTCAGCAGTCATGATAGGAGGTGCCTGTCTCTTAATTGCTGCTGTCCTCATCCATTTCGTAAACGAGGAGATGCAGACGAGAGAGACTACTTCAGATGAAGCTGTAGCTGCAGTTTAATCTTTACCAAAATACATATCCCTTTGCGTCCTGGCGTCTTTGCGTGAGAACATTTCACGTGATGAAGCTAAGCCGCAAAGGGTATTTGCTAACACATCAGAACCCATGAACAAATTCCTTACTTTTTGCCTACTTATAACGTTCACCTCTTCCGTTTTTGCCCAGCAGGAAGAGAACTATGATTACGACCGTTTTAACCGAGATATGATTTCGCAGGGGGTACAGGCTATCCTCATGTGTAATGGGTTATTTACTTCCGAAAGGACCCTGGAGCAGGTATTTGATCAGGAACTGGCTTATCTACGCCAACCTGTAGGCACAGCTAAAGGAGGAGACTACAAGGTAGATTGGGAAAGAAAGACTGTAGCCATAGGAGCTGCAGGAGGTACACCTGTTATGCGAGCAGCATACCGACAAGGAATCGGCTGTGTCATTATGGCACCGGACCAGACTTTCGAACAGCTGGATATGCTTCCTCAAATTACGACTCCCACATTGGCAGGAGATCCGGCTGACATTCCCTGGCCTATGGGAGATAAGGTGGAAGCAATTGAGATTCCAAGTGAAATAGATGCAGAAAAGCTACAAGCTGCTTCAGATTGGTCCTTTGATAGAGAATCACCTGAGCAGGTTACGCTGAGTCTCCTCATTCTCCATAAAGGTAAGATCATTCATGAGCGCTATGCAGAGGGCGTAAATATGTATACCAAAACCCGTACCTGGTCAACAGCAAAAAGCATAGCTGTTACCCTTATGGGGATATTATCTGATCAAGGGAAGCTCTCCCTTGATGAGTCACTTGGATTAGAATGGCTACCTAAAGCCTCAGATCCTGAAGCTGATCCCAGGTCAGAAATCACCCTCAGACATGTGCTTAATATGTCCAGTGGCTTGTATACAGTGGATAACAACAGGATGGAATATGCCACAGGTTCTGGCTTGTCCTATTGGGCAGGTACCAGTTCTATTATGGGTGCCCAAAATCGCGGACTCATCCGCAAGCCCGGTTCTCATTGGGATTATGAGAACTATGACACTCTCCTAGGAGTACTAGCCATGAAGAAGGCCCTGGGTGATGCCAAAACTTATCATGAGTTTCCCAGAGCCGCCCTACTAGACAAACTTGGTATGCGGAACACCCTCCTCAGCATGGACCGCTTTGGCGATTTTATCCTGAGCTCACAGGTTTATACAAACGCCCGTGATCTGGCACGCTTTGGTCAGCTCTACCTCCAAAATGGTATGTGGGAAGGAGAGCGTATCATCTCTGAAGACTGGATCAAGTTTGTGAGAACACCCGCTCCCTCTACTGCTGAGAGAGGCAATTTCTATGGCGGACAGTGGTGGCTGGTACCTGATGACAGAACGGATACACCTAAGGATGCTTATGCCACTGCCGGTAACAGAGGACAATACGTAGTGGTGGTCCCTTCCCATGATCTGGTCATTGTGAGAAGAGGCTTAGACTACGGTAGACAAGGTTTCAATAGATGGGACCTGGCCAGAGAGGTGGTAAAGGCATTTGAGTAGGGAGGTATGTCACGAATTCTTCCTATTTTAAATCAGGAGAATTTAGTGAGCCGGGAGAAGCCAAGCCAATACACCCAATGCACTTAGTCATTCTTACGTGCCTAAAAAGAGCAGAACAGCAATTGCTGGGTTATTTTCTCCTTATACCCTGTGTCCTGCTATTCACTTCTTGTCATAATTCCTATGACATGGCTATTACTAATGTTAGCCTGATAGATGGAACTGGGAAAGCGGTACAGGAGTCAGTTACCATCTGCATCAAGGAAGATATTATCCAGGATATTCTCCCTAAAGCAGATGTTAGAGCGGATACCCTCATAGATGGAAGCGGTAAGTTCGTGATCCCGGGGCTATTTGACGGTCATGTACATACCACTAACTATAAGGAGGACTTCCCCCGCTTTATTCACTATGGCGTCACTTCTATCCTGATCACAGGCGGAAGCCTATGTACCCATGACTACTATGCAAAAATGCGTCAGCTTGGGAAGCAGGATACCTTTCCCGCCCCTGTCGTCTTTCATACCAGTCAACATTTCACCATAGAAGGCCGTCACCCTGCCAAAACATATGTATCTAATAATTGGCGGGATGGGGAATCTATATTTTATCTCCGGGACACCACACAAATAGAATCACTTGTTCAGGAAGTAGCTCAATATCCAATATCCGGAATCAAACTCACCATAGAAGAAGGTCCTGCCCCACCTTATGTAGAGAGAATTCCTCAAGCTTTCATTGATAAGACGGTTAAGGAAGCAAAGGCTCATGACCTGAAAGTCTTTGCCCATGTCAGTGATAATAAGGAGCTAAGCATGGCCATTGAGGGAGGGGTTCAAACCCTCCTACATTTTACCGGAGTCAACATAGACCCGGCAAATGAGCTACAAATAAGCCTGATAGAAGAATTGGCAAGCAGAGATCCATCGTGGGTAACTACTTTAATGTTGGACAAGGGGTTTTTATACCCGATCCATCCAGAATGGTTGTCAGAAGAAGCTATGCTTCCTGTCTATAAAGAAATAGCCAGTGAGTTAATCCCTAAGCGAAGATGGCGTGCCTCCCTGCAGGAAAGAATTCTTAAGCAAGAATACCAATTAGAAGAAAGTAGCCTGGCCGCTTTCATGACTCCACAAGTAGCAGATATTCAATTCTTACAAGAATTGGGCATTAACATGGTACTGGGGACAGATACAGGAAATGAATTTATCTTTCCAGGCTACAGCTTGCATGAAGAGATGCAAAATCTGGAGATGGGGGGGATGCAGCCATTGGAAATTATTAAAATGGCCAGCTTGAATGCTGCTAAGATGTTGGAGGTAGAAGCGCAGTTAGGGTCTATTGAGGTTGGAAAATCAGCTAATCTAGTCTTACTGCATAAAGATCCTTTAGCCTCTATCAAGCACACGCTAGATATACATGCTGTGATCAAAAAGGGGGTGATTCAAAAAAGGATGAAGGAGTAATTATTCTAATCCTATGAAACCCTGATCTAAGGGAGAAAAAATTAGCTAAGGTATGGTCTTTAGCTACTTCCTTGAAGACAAACCACCTCAATATTAAAAAGTAAAATAGCCCTGAGTCTAAACCCAGGGCTATTTTATCATTGATTGGTACTCTCTACACCATCTCCTTCTCCAACTGCTGAATCCCTCTGCCAGATACCTGAATAAGGTGCGCCAGCTTCTGGTTGAAGTCCGTTTCCTTAATAAGATCCTCTAGGTTCATATGCATACGGTACTGCCAATAGTGATTGGGATTAGCAGGTACGTTGATTTGTTCTTCCTGAGGTTTTTCTCTTCTCAGTCCTCCATCTATCGCCAAAAGATCCTGCAGAGGGAACACGGCCCACATGGAAGGAGAATACAGATGCTGAACCAGCACTGATTCGGCTATCCATGGTTCGCAGAAATAGGGCGCTTCTCCCTGATGTCCCAGGATGGAATTGTAGAATCTTTGTACCAGTCCTCTGTCTTCCTCCCACCAACCTCTAACTGTAGACATATCATGGCTTGACGTACTACAGACAGACATATAGGGGTAGTCAGCAGGATGTCCAAATTCTCTATCTTCATCCTTAGGCATGCGCTGTATTTCCAGGCTTAAGATGCCAAGCTCATCCATGACAGAGGGAACTGTAGCTGGAACCATCCCCAAGTCTTCCCCACATACGAGCATATCCGTGGCTCCAATAATGGTAGGAAGTTTACGCATAGCTTCTTCACGCCAGAATTCTTCATGGCGCTTGTAGAAAAAGTCGTCATACAGACGGTTGAGTATCTCTTGAGAATAGCCATCCAGTTCTCTGAAAGAGTGGGTATGCTGCATAGCTATCCTTGGATTGAAAGCACCTCCATTAGAGAAGGGCGCCTCAAAGAAGAGAACTTCATTCAGCAGGCTAAACATTCCATATATGATACGTTCTTTAGCTTCTCTGGGGAAATTAGATAGCTTTCGTACGTATTCCAGAACGGCTCTCTGAGTGTGGTAGGGAAGCTTAATCCGGAAATGTCCCGGCATGTATTCTTCCAAAAACTCCTGTACTACCCAATCTGTATATTCTCCAAATAATCCTACTAGCATATGGCCCCTGACATAGGGAGAACAATATCTCTCATAATCAAAGGGTAAGCCCCGATTAAATAGCTCGTCCTTGCTAAAAGCCATAGAGGGGTTAAAGTGCCCCATCAAGCCTTCTACTGAATGGTAAGGGATTTCCCAAATGCGGAAGAATCCCAGGATATGGTCAATACGATAAGCATCAAAGTACTGGGCCATGTGGGTAAGGCGAGTCTTCCACCAACCAAAGTTGTCCTTGGCCATTTCATGCCAGTTGTAGGTGGGGAAGCCCCAGTTCTGACCACTAATAGCAAATCCGTCTGGAGGGGCTCCTGCCTGTGTCTCCATATTATAAAGGTGGGGCTCCTGCCATGCATCCATACTGTAGCGGGAGATACCTATGGGTATGTCTCCCTTCAGGATGATATTATTCTCATGTGCATACTCTACCGCATCCAGAAGCTGCAAGTGCAGATGGAATTGTATGAAGTAGTGAATGGCTATGTCATCATGATAGGAATTTGAGGGAGAAGTCAGTTTCCCAATTTTCTTCTCATCATACTTTGCATATTCTCCCCATCGAGTAAAATCAGGATTCTTGTGCAGGTCTCTCAAATAGGAGAATGCTGCATAAGGAACTAACCATCCTTTCTGTTCTTCAAAAAATGCCTGATACGTTTTATCTTTTTCCAGCTTGGCTTTCACCTTTTGGAAGGTTTCAGCGTAAAACTCGCTTTTGAGCTTAACTGCGGCTTCATAGTCCACCACATCATGTCGATTCAACTCTTCCGCTTGCTGTTTATACGCCTTTGCCAGTTTGATCTCGTGGTAGGAACAAATGGCCTCCATATTGGAGAACATAGGATGGAGAGCAAATACTGAGATACCCTTATAAGGATAGGAGTCTGTCCAGGTGTGGCTGGCAATGGTATCGTTGATAGGCAGTACCTGGATCATATTGATTTGGGAGGCCTTACACCAATCCACCAGTCTTTTTATGTCCTGGAACTCTCCTACTCCAGCACTATCCTTAGTCCTTAAAGAGAAAACAGGTATAGCTACCCCGGTTCCTTTCCACAATTCGTCTTCCTGATGAGTGAAGGCATCCGTCTTGACTACCAGCCTTTTAGGATTGGATTCTATGCCTGCATAGCTCACTCTATTCTCTCCACCTTCCCAACGAATGAACTCCATACTATCCTTTTCATAGATAGCATACTTATAGGAAACTGGTCCTGGCTTTTGGATCTTCACCCCCACCTTCCAGAGAGGAAACTCCTCATCTGACATAGGAACTGCTTTATTAAGATCCCATTCACCTAATGCATCAGCATCCCCTAAAATGCACAGGATCTGATTTGCGGGCAGCTTAGGTGCCTTAACCTGAAATAGATGGGTAACCTTCTTCCGGCCCATTGAAAAGGACTTCGTGTCAGTTCTCCTGAAGACAATATCAGAAAATGCCTTTGTCAGGAATACGTTTTCCCGCTCCTTTCCGGATCGCCAACTGTCCAACAGATCCAGGATCTCATATTTCTTCGTGGGAATAGAAAAGACTCTATTCTTCCCAAACTCCCAAATAGCTCCACCATCGTCATGTTTCACGAGATACTTATACTCAAATGAGGGCAGCTCATCATAAGGAATATCTAATATCAATTCCCAGGTCTCCCCTCCTACCAGTACCATATCAGGACTTTTCTCTGAATTCCATTCTCCTAATTCAGGTAGTCCTCCACTCACACAGACCTTCTCTCCCCAGGTGGTGCGATAATCAATTTTAAATCTTAGTATCATGTATGCAGAAGTAAGCCAAATAGTCAAATTTGGCACAAAAAAAGGTAATATTATTCAATTGTAAAATATGATTCCTCCCCCAGGCGCTGATTTAGCTCCTTTTCCCTTTATAGCACCCAAATAGCTCATTTTTTTCTTCTGATATCAGATTATTTCCAGAATATACAATTGGCTCTGATAAAAAAATTTTATGCCGGCGGTAACCTTTCATCTTTTGAACCTATAAAAGATCGATAGGGAGGAGTAATCACATTTGGGAGTGCAGGCCACTTGAATAAAGTGTAACCTGCACTTCTTTTTTATGTCTGTTTGTAGCCAAATAACCTTAATTACATATATGATTTAATACATATTTTCTTATTTTTATGTTCTGACTCCTTATTTATTCATCGCAAGACCGGGAGAGAAGGCGGAGATGCTACTTTATGAAAACCTACTCCATCAGAGACATAGAAAGACTTACAGGAATTAAAGCCCACACTTTGAGAATGTGGGAACAGAGATATAACCTGTTAGTCCCCCATAGAACAGACACCAATATCCGTTACTATGATGACCACCAGCTTAAACTTCTTCTGAATGTCTCACTCCTGCTAGCTAATGGCTATAAAATTTCCAAAGTATCAGCCTTTTCTGAAGAAGAACTGGTAGAAAAGGTAAAGGAAACCTACCGACTTAATGAGTCCTCACAATCAGACTTGTCTTCACAGATCCAGATAAATGGCCTGGTCATGGCTATGTTGGACTTTGATGAGGTGAAGTTTGAGAAGATTTTTTCTACCAGCATTCTAAGAAGAGGAGTAGAAAGGACCTTGATAGAAATCATCTTTCCGTTTCTGAACAGGATGAGCATCATGTGGCGTATAGGAGAAATGGATAGTGGGCAGGAGCACTTTATGTACTACCTCATTCGTCAGAAAATCATTGTAGCCATAGATGCTATTCCTATAGCCCCGGATGATGCTGAGAAATTCCTGTTATTTCTCCCGGAACAGGAATACCGTGACATTATGAT
>JBCBKZ010000187.1:0-8767 GCA_038520955.1 Bacteroidota bacterium
ATCAAATAGCTTCCCTCTGATCTCCAGATGTCTTGCCTGAGGTTTTTGACTGGAGGGGATGCGTTTTTTCACTTCCTCAACCAAACTCCCTACGCCAACGACAGCTTCCTGGTTATTCTTAAGGAAGCGTAGTACCGTTGAAGAAAAAGGGCTATTCTGCCCAACAGGCCCATCAGATACGATCTCTTCCGATCCAGAGGTAATCGCAAAACGTGAAGGAGAAACATCATACTTACTCTCTAAAGACCTAGCTTGTACAAAAAAACTTCCTGAGAAACATGCATCTATCAGCAATAATATGTGATGGGCTTTCATGCTGCGGATGTACCGCATGACTGTCTCATTTGCCAACCAACTACTCTCATTTCCTTTTTCTCCCTCAACAGGAATCCAAAACCCTTCATCAGTCAACTTATCCTTTATCCCATGTCCAGAGAAATACAGGATCAGGTTATCATTGTCAGTAAGGGTAGACGCATACTCCTTCAGTTTTTCGATGATCGCAATTCTTGAGGCTTTCTGATCTGTAAGAAGATAAATACGCTCTTTCTGGAAATTGTATTCTTCTGTTAATAAACCTGAAAAGGCTTCTACATCTGTAACCGCATTACTTAGTTTACTGACATGTGTATACTCATTAATGCCTATACAAAAGAGATGATTCCGTCTCTTTTGCCCATCCTTATTGTTAAAAATCACATCTCCCATTTCTTGGAGCTTAGTTCAACTATGTGGGTATTTCTTAAGTTAAAAGAGGATCAGGAAGGTTGCAAGTGGTGGTTATATAGATAAAGGCTTAAACCCTTCCGCTACTGCCCCGTTTCCCTTTACAAGGAAACAACCCTTCAAGCCGTGTAGGGACAAAAAATCTTTTGCCTAAGCCATACAATAGCCGCTTCCTATCAGCCACTTTACCTCCTACTCGCGAAAGGATCATGCATGCATTGTCCTTACGATAGGCTAACGCCTTCGTCAGCTGTACTTTGAGAGCCTCAGCATAAAAAGAAGAAGGTCTATATAATGCCCGGTGGGAAGGTGGGCATGGACTTTGGGTCGGCCGCGATCTGGTGCTAACCCTTCCGCTGCTGCCCCGTTTCCCTTTGCAAGGGAATAACCCTTCATCCTCTCCCGCAGTAAGGGCGTAACATTTTACGCCCAAGGCCCTATAGGGGTAGGTTTCCAGTATCAGGTCATAGTTTTTCTGAGAAAAGCTGCTTTTGTGGAATGGGCGGAAGATATTCCGCCACTACCATACTTTTACAAAAAAGAGCCGCCAGCATGGCGACTCTACATTTCTCTTTTTTGACGAATATATTCGTCATTACTCCTCTTGTAAAGCCTTCACATAAGCGTAGCTGTCCAACTGGGCTCTCACTGGATTAGCTGGGTCTGCAGGTACGTGGATGTTATTGAGGTCGCTGTCCAGGCGGACGGCTTTTACGTTATCCTGGAACTGTAGATTCACGATGTGCATGATCTGCTCCTTGGCATCCTTATGGTAGATGGGGAAAACTACCTCCACACGGCGGTTGAGGTTTCTGTCCATCCAGTCGGCGGAGCCTATGTAGACTTCGGAGTCGCCATCATTGTGGAAGTGGAATATACGGGCATGCTCCAGGTAGCGGTCTACTATGCGCGTAATGGTGATGTTCTCACTCATACCTTTTACGCCTGGTCTTAGGCAGCAGATCCCTCTTACCACCATATCTATTTTTACCCCTGCATTGCTGGCTTCGTACAGCTTGTCTATCATGCTGCGCTCTTCCAGGTTGTTGAGCTTGATGATGATGTGACCTTTCTTCCCTGCTTGCACATGTTGGATCTCGCGGTCTATCATTTCCTTGAAGCGGTCCTTGGCATTGAACTGAGCTACCAGTAGATGATTGAAGGTGATCTCTGACTTCTGCGCCGGTTTCAAGCCCTCTTTCTTTCCATCAAAGTAGGTGAAGATCTGGTTAAGCTCATCTGTAATTCTTTGATCAGCGGTCAAGAGGCCGTGGTCTGCATAGATACGAGCGGTTTTCTCATTGAAGTTTCCGGTACTGAGGAAAGCATATCCTTTGAGTTTTCCTTCTTCTTCTCTTCTAACCAGGGCCACTTTGGCGTGTACCTTTATCTTGGGATCATTGGAGTAAATCACTTTCACTCCTGCATCCATCATATTTTCTGCTGAGCGCAGGTTAGACTGCTCATCAAAGCGGGCTTTGATCTCCACAAATACCGTTACGTCCTTTCCATTTCTAGCGGCGTTAATGAGGGCACCTACTATGGCAGAATCAGAGGCTACCCTGTACTGAGTAGTTTTGATCTCCTTTACATCCGGGTCTAGTGCCGCCTCATTCAGAAAGCGAAGCACATAGTCGTATGT
Source organism: Bacteroidota bacterium (assembly GCA_038520955.1). Taxonomy (GTDB): domain Bacteria; phylum Bacteroidota; class Bacteroidia; order J057; family J057; genus JBCBKZ01. The sequence continues at coordinate 2,369 of JBCBKZ010000187.1, forward strand.
CTGATAAGGGAAGTGAAGGATTCTGTCCTCTTCCGCCATGGCCTGCATGACATTCTCATACTTGTCTATCTGTGAATGAGGGAGTTGGGGAAGGGAATCTATTTCCAGTTCCGGCTTTACATGCTTGAGGGGATTAGGGAAGCCAAAGAAATCATTGAAGTTGTGGTACTGTCCTCCGGCTACCAGATCCTCTTTGCTCAGCCCAAAGGTCTTTCTCAGGTAACGCAGCATGGGTGCTGACATATGAGGATCATACAGAAATCTGGCGGGATCATTCACTGCACGTAACAGTAGATTATTCTTAATTTTCTCCACCAAAGATCCTTCCAGTTCATCTTCTATCTTCAAGTCAGCATCTCTTGACATTTTGATGCTACAGCACTGCTCCACATAATAGCCGGGGAAGATCTGATCCAGGTTAGTACGTATGATGTCCTCCAGAAAAATGATGGTGTGGACATTATCCTCACATAAGGGCAAAGTGGTAAAGCGCGGAAGATTGTGGTGCGTAGGCACCAATAGAATTGCGTAAGTAGAGTTGGGGTCTTTCTTATTCTTATCCTTCAGTTCAAGTGCCAGATAAATGGAGTGATCCCTTAGGAAGTGGATGATTTTTCCCTTCTTCAATAGCTCAGGATGCATATAAGGCTTAATCTGACGAGAGAAAAAGTCCCTGATAAAGTTTAGCTGCACCTCATCATCCGGTGTTTTTCGCAATAGCCTGATATTATTCTCTTCTAACTCTGGCAGAATCTGATCTCTAAAAATCTGACCAAACTCATTCTGTTGGCGGGCTACTTCTTCATGAATCTTTCCCAGAATAGCCTCCGGCGTAAGCCCCAGTTTCTTCCGCTTCTTCTTTTTCACCTTCAAAATACTTCGGATAGAAGCTACTCTTACCCGGAAAAACTCATCCAAATTAGAGGAGTAAATCGCGAGAAACTTTATCCGCTCATATAGGGGAAGACTGGGATCTCTCGCTTCTTCCAGTACACGATAATTAAAAGATAACCAGCTGATGTCCCGGTCTATGTAGGAATATTCTTCCGACTGGGAAGTTGGGGAATTCTCCAGGGTAGTGTTTTCTACAGGAAGCTCTGCCATTGACTGTGTGTTTGAGTATTGTTCGGGAAAAGATACAGCATTTTACCGTATTCAGAAACCATCCCCCAGAAAAGGGATACATTCTTAACAAATGAACACGGATGTTTGATGGATCTACACGCTTATTCAAAAAGGAGACTCCCCTTGCAGCAGCTATTCTTTCTTATCCGTCTATCTGGTATTAATGCAAATAATCTTGACATGAAAACCCATTTAATAGCCATCATTATGTTTATCACAGTAGGAGGACTGGTTTCCTGCGAAGAGAAGGATGACCCCGCTCCACAAATGAGCCTGGAATTTGATTTTGAAGAAGGGAAAGAAGGTTGGGTAGCTGACTTTGCAGATTACCATCCTAATAACGGGACGGATTATCAGCTAAGTTCTGATATCAGTGGCCATCCGGCCCCACTTGATACTACCCAGGCTGCTTTCCGCATCAGCGGGATGAACCGCAGCGATGATCTCTTCATGTTTCTGAAAAGAAAAATTGATGGGCTGCAGCCCAATACGACTTATGAGCTAACATTTGACTTGTCTATTGTTTCTTCTTATCCGGAGAATTCTGTAGGCATAGGAGGGAGTCCCGGTGCAAGTGTATACCTGAAAGCTGGTGCGAGTCCCATAGAGCCTAAACCTGTTTGGGATACGGATTATACGGACTTTCTGGTCATGAATATTGACAAGGGTGCTCAGTCTAATCCCGGTCCAGACATGCAAGTTCTGGGAACTATAGGAATAGAGAAAGAAGAGTTTGAACCTACGCTAATTTCTCGTTCTAATGAGGATACGCCTTTTGAGATTACCTCTGATGAGAATGGAAGTATGTGGGTAATTGTAGGGACAGACTCTGGTTATGAGGGGTTGACCAATATCTATTATCACGAAATCAAGCTGAATTTAACCGCTATTGACTAGCGTTGAATAGATCCTTTTTCACTTGTATGAAGAGGCGACCGTTTGGTCGCCTCTTTTTATTATGCTTTTAATACTATTACTCAGTGGACAGGAGTCCTCAACCATCCAGTTGGCAAGCAGGAGCTTACCAACACTCAGATGCGCGCTGAACAAGCAAGAGCTTGTTCAGAAGAATGGTCCAAGAGCATGTGCCGGAGGTTCATCCGGTATCTTGTCTTGGGATATATATTCTTAAAGTGATAAAGTAGTATGAAGTCTCCCTACTCCTTAAAGGCTGTCAGCTCAGTATAAGAGTTGATCTTGCCGGCTTGATCATAATCTTCTGTTCTCACCATGCCTACTTTCTCATTATACCATGCCGTACTCTTGAAGTTCATCTTCATCCCCATCATGCCATCTGTAGAGGTAAGGTAGGTCATTTTGTAACAGTCAAAGGTCCCGGCAGGTGTAGTGAGTGTTTCCTTTTTCTCCACCTTCCTTTCGGAGATGACAGTAGTAATATCCATTTCCATACCCATAGCTTTCATTTGCATTTTCATGGTAGCGTTCGGGAGGGTTTTTCCTATGTCCATACGGCTAGGAAAGATCAAATTATCTGATTCCACCTTCATGTCTACATCCATTCCCTGGCCTCCCATCATATCCTGCATGGACTCCGTATTAAACATGTCGCCCATATTCATCTGGAGTTCTCCATTGACGCATTTTACTTCGTAGGATAGTCCTACTTTTTCTTTCACCTCTCCTCCTGTAATCTCGCTAGAGACTACTGCTGATACGCCTCCGGAAATATTCTTTACCTCAGTTACTTTGGTAGAGGTAACAGCTTCAGCTTTCCCACTTGCTGAATAAGTGGTAATTTCAAAAGTGGCTCCTTCTACCATGGGGAAGAAGCTACAGTCCTGTGCAGTGGTGGTCAATATCAGACCCGCTATCAGGCAGATGGAAGTTAGAATCTTATACATGCTCGTTAATGAATGAATGTTGAATGAGTGAGTTATGAATGGGTGAATTTTGAATGGTTGAGTTTTGAGTGAAGTGAGTGATCAAATTTGAGCGTCCTATAATTATTCCTTGGAGCAGGACGGTCCCTGAGGTTCTCGAAGGGGCTAATTGTGCCATAGAGCTTTGTCGTTTCGAGAGCCTCAACGACCTTATATGAGGCGCTTTATATTGTTCACTTTCTATTCCCTAAGAAATAGCTTTTATCTGGAGAATGAGGTGAGTTTAGAAGTCCCCATCAATTTTCCAGATCTGTTGTAAGTTTCTGATTGGACTATGCCTACATCTTTGCTATACCATTCTACTATTTTGGTAGCCACGTTGATGGCCATTTTCACTTCCGCGGTATAGCTGATCTTTATACAATCATAGGTACCGGCAGGCACAGTGATGGTCTCCTCTGCTTCTACCTTCCTGTCTACAATGTTTACCGTCATGTTCATAATGCTGGCACTGATCTTCAGACTTCCTCCAGGTAGGCTCTTTCCTACTTGCAAGTCCCTGGGGAAAGCCAGATAGTCTCCTTCTACGGTAGCATCCAGTCCCATGCTGTTAAAACTTTGCTGAGAATTAGCAGGAACAAAGTTTCTCATGTCTACGAAGAATACTCCATTTTCGCACTTGACTACGTAATCTACTGCGACAGCCTCATTCCCTTTTTTGTCTGTGGTAACACTGGTAACGGCTAACTCCATCCCATTAGAGGTTTGGCTGTTTTCCAGGACCTCATGTCTTACTGTGGAGCTTACTTTTCCCTTTTTATCGTAATTGGTCATTTCGAAGGATACGCCTTCTTCCATAGGGAAATAGACCGTGCAGTCTTGTGCGGTACTCGTCATATTCAGAGAGAGTACACACAACGCCATCATGAATAGGTTTCTCATGGTTTGTAAATTTGTTTGTAGGTGTCAATGAATAATACAATAACGAGAGAACCTGTAAAAATTACCATTTCTACGTAAGCTGAATGTTATGGGAGGCATGAAAATTTCCATATACATATATACCTACTTTCATACGACCGACTGACCGTCAAAGGGTTAGAAAAAACCAAGCTCACTTATTCACGCAGTTTCCACCTATTATCCACAGATTTATCCACATTTAGAGCGAATTTTGGCTATTCTCCCTTAAAATCAGGCTTCCTTTTCTGTAGAAATGCTGCTACTCCTTCCATGAAGTCTTTTGACTTGAAATTCTTTCCTTGGTTAACTGCTTCATGATCCAGGGTCTCTTCCAGGCTGCTGGTAATTCCTGCACGTAGGTTAGATTTGGTACGTTGGATGGCCAGATAAGGTCCGTTTGCCAACTTTTCAGCCATATCCTGTACCGCCTGGTCTAGCTGGTCCTCAGCAAGTACATGATTTACTAATCCCAGGCTCTCCGCTTCTTTAGCGCCAAAGACTTTATGGGTGGCCATGAGTTCAAAGGCTTTGTGATACCCTAGTCTTTCAGGCATAAAGTAAGCTCCTCCGGCATCTGTAGTTAATCCTATCTGGGTAAATATTTGGCTGAATCTGGCATCTTCAGAAGCATAGATCATATCACAGGCCAGCACAAAATTAAATCCAGCTCCTACAGCGACTCCTCTTACCTTAGCTATGATGGGTTTGTCCATACTACGCATAGCAGTGATAGCTGGATTATAGGCTTCTCTCAGAAAAGTAGTAACATCAACCCCACCTCCTCCTTCTTGCATGATAGCAGGATTAAGATCTGCCCCTGCGCAAAAGCTATCGCCAGTTCCTGTCAAGATAATCACACGCACACTATCATCATCTCTACATGAAAATAGCTCATCTCTTAACCTCATTGCCATTTCGTTACTCATGGCATTCTTCTTTTTAGGTTGGTTTAAGGTGATGGTTTTCACGTAGCCTTGTTGGGAGACGAGAATTTTTTCTGAGGTAGTAGTATGTGCCATGAATAAGTCTTTAAATGATGATTATGGTGTAGGAAGATACTCAGAATTTTGTTAGATTTACAATGCATGCATTCCAATTTTGGATAAATCTTACATAAAATATTAAGCGACCCCCAATGGCCAATCAATACTTCAGTATGCGCAACCTGCGCTTCAGCCTGTATGAGGTTCAAAAAATGCAGGATCTCTTTTCTTACGAGCACTTTTCAGCTTATGATGAAGAATCCAGCCAGATGATGCTGGACGCCTGTAAGCAGTTTTCTGACACTCACCTGTATCCTCATTTTGAAGATATGGACAGGAATCCTCCTTACCTGGATGATGAAGGAAGAGTCCATGTTCATCATAGTGTGAGAGCCATGATGGATGCCGCAGGAGAAGGTGGATGGTTAGGCGCTACAGCACCTGCAGAACTGGGGGGTATGGAAATGCCCAATATGCTGGCCTCCAGTGCTAACTTTATTATAGCTGCTGCTAATAATGCCGCCTCAGGATTTCCAGGCCTTACTACCGGCGCTGCCAACCTCATTGTCTCGTTTGCTACTGATAGCGATAAGGAAAAATATCTACCCAATATGTTTGCAGGTAAATGGCAGGGAACTATGGCCCTTACTGAACCTCAGGCCGGGAGTTCATTATCTGATATTACGACTACTGCGACTCCTAATCCAGACGGGTCTTATAAAATAAAAGGACAAAAAATATATATCTCATGTGGAGATTATACTACCACAGAGAATGTCATCCACCTTCTGCTAGCCAGAATTGATGGCGCGCCCAAGGGAACCAAAGGGATTTCTCTCTTCATTGTCCCTAGAGAAAGAATAGAAGAAGATGGCTCATTTACGCATAACGATGTAACTACAGCGGGTCTTTACGTGAAGATGGGACAAAAAGGAAATCCTGCCACCCACCTCATGTTTGGAGAAAAAGATGAGTGCCATGGCTACCTGGTTGGTGAGGCTAACAGAGGGCTGAGCTATATGTTCCAAATGATGAATGAGGCGCGTATCATGGTAGGCATGGGCGGAGCAGCCATAGCTTCTGCGGCTTACTACACCTCTCTGAAATACGCCAACGAGCGTCCGCAGGGAAGACTGATTCAGTCAAAAGATCTTTCACAAGATCAGACGCTCATCATCAACCACCCAGACATCAAGAGAATGCTCCTCCTACAGAAAGCCATTATGGAAGGAAGCTTAAGTCTAGTACTGGAATGTTCCAAGTATTCAGATCTGGCGGAGGCTACTGAAGATGAGGAAAAAGAGAAATATCACATGCTATTGGATATTCTTACCCCTATAGCCAAGACTTATCCCTCAGAGTACGGTATGGTTTCCGTGAGTAATGGTCTACAGATCTTTGGTGGAGGGGGATTCTGTAAAGATTTCCCACTTGAGAATTACTACAGAGACATCAGAATTTATCCTATCTATGAGGGTACTACGGGC
>JBCBKZ010000188.1:0-8704 GCA_038520955.1 Bacteroidota bacterium
CAAGACCTTTTTCAGAATATTCCGTATTTATTAGAAGTTGTAGGTTCATTGTAATCCCATCCCTGCTATGATATTATGGCTCAGACATACGGTATTACTTTTTCTCTGGGTAACTTTCATAGCCTCTACATTTGCCAAAACCACAGTTGAGCTCATAGAGCATAACATTTCCTACTTTAAATTTGAAGAAGCTAAAACTTTGCTCTCTGAGTTAGAGGAGCCCGCACACCAACAGTTTTACCTCCAAACCATCCGTATTTATCAGTACCTGGCTACCCAGGATCCAGGAATTATGGCCCAGTTAGAAGAGGACTGGAAACCTACCCTAAAACTTATCCAGAACCTCCCTGAATCTGATCAACTACGATATATTTATCTCTCGGAACTTCATGGAAAAAGAGCCATTATAGAATTTCTCGCAGGAAACTACTTCTCTACCCTAAGCCAGGTAAATTCTTCCAGAAGTGCTCTCAAAAAAAGTGAGGCCCAATATCCCGACCTACCAGAAGCCATGAAGGTCCAGGGACTATTTCATATTGCCTTTGGGGCTGTCCCTAAAAAGTACCAATGGCTGACCAGAGCCCTGGGGTTTAGAGGGAGCATACAGACCGGTCTATCCATGCTCAAGTCCTCTTATAGGGAAGGTAAGCTCCTACCCCTGGAGTCCCTCATCATGAGATGTTATGTAGAAAAGAATATGCAATCGAGGCCAGAGGCTGTAGTAGATGCCCTGGGAACTGTCCTTAAAGAAGATTATCCAGATAATATGCTTTTAAGGCTATTCCAAGCCTCCTCTTATATCAGCTTAAAGAAGAATGAGAAAGCCCTGGCTATTCTCAAGCATAGAACTCAGTACAGTCAGAACAGCCAAATATATTTTATCCCCTTCTGGGACTATCTGTACGGAAAAGCCTATTACTACAAAGCCCAGTACCCTCAGTCCAAAAAGTACCTGTCAGGCTTTCTGAAAATCAATAAGGGGTTTCTGAATAGAAAGGATGCCATGTTTAGGTTAGGGATGGCCTATACCCTTGATGGGGATTATGCCTCCGGGAGAAAATACTTTAGCCAAATTCTCCAGAATAGTTCTTCCCGCTTAGCAGAAGATGAGTATGCCAATTTTATGGCGGAAAAGTTTCTGGATAAGCCTCCTACAGGATTTGAGCTCAACCTCTTCAAGGCCCGCAACCTGTATGATGGAGGCTACTATTCTCAAACAGTGGAAGTCCTGGATGGCATCGCTAATCAGTCCAGAAAGCTCTCTAATGAGGAGCATACAGAACTTCATTACAGGTACGCCAGAGTGTACCACACCATGGGAGATATCACTAATGCTCAAAAGCATTATCATCAGTGTTTGGAACAGGAACCTGAGTGGCAGCTTTGGCTTCAGGTGTATTCCCATTATTTCCTGGCGGAGATTTCCAGAAGTAGCGGCAACCTGGCTCAGGCACGTACAGGATACAAAAAAGCCCTATCCTACGATAAATACTTTTATCAGGATGGGCTTGAAAATCGTTGTAAAGTAGCTCTTGCCGAGCTGCCTTAGGCTTTTCTTATTCTAACCAGAATTTCTGGGTGGATACTGCACCTTCAAACTCCCATAACATCAGGTACAAACCAGAAGCTTCAGAAGTTCTCTGCCAGTTGAGTGAGAAATTATCTCTGGCTACCCTGTCATCAAACACAGTAGCTACTTCCCTCCCCTGCATATCCATTAACCTTAGCTTCAGACGTCCACTTTGAAGCAGGTTAGCCTGGAAGGTAATCTCTTCTGTAGCTGGATTAGGGAATGGCGCCAGAATCTCCCCTATGCTCTCATCCCAAGGATTAATGGAAAGGGGATTAGTTCCATTCACTATGATGGTAATCTGATCATCCAGTGTACAACCGGAAGAGTTGAAACCGGTAACTGTGTAAGTAACCGTCTGCTGAGGCTTAGCTACAATATCATTCCCGGTAGAATCTGATAGCCAGATCCCGGGCGACCATGCATATATCTCTGCGCCAAACACCTGAATCTTCACACTGTCCCCCAGATCAATGGTGGTTTCATTGGTGTTAGGACTGATGAAAGTGGTAGGATTAGGAGAAACGTTAACCGTGATATCATCTCTTAGTTCACATCCATTACTTAAGGTAGTAGTTACCGTATAGGTAGTGGTGATACTAGGATTCGCCATAGGATTCAGCACATCACTGCTACTTAACCCAAATGAAGGGGACCAGGAAATGCTCTGGATTAATTCTTCAGGGGCATTGGTGGTGGCTTCTAACTGAATAGATTCTCCCAGACATAATACCTTATTGGCACCTGCTGTCAGCGCATAAGCTACATTAGGTTCAAACTCTATCTGCTGTGAAAACTGGCTAGTCCCCAAAGCATTATTCACGATCAGCTGTACGGTATAAGTAGCTGAATCAGGAAGTTGGAAAACAGGGTTTAGGTCGGTAGACGTATTGGCGAAGCCCTTATCATTTGACACTACCCAGAAAAGGGAAGAAGGACAGCTTTCTAATGACTCATCATCTCCGAAGATGAACCTAACATCATTGCTACAACCATCTGGCAATTCTGAGGTAAAGCTGGCTACAGGAAGCTGAGTAGGCTGTACAGCAGCTACTGCGGCAGCCGCATCTACTCTACCGGCTCCTATCTTTCCTACCAGGGCAGGGTTAAGCGCATCAATATTTACAGCTGTTTGCTTCAGGAAGGTTTCAGCCTGATCAGGCGTCAAACAGGGATTGATAGATTTCATCAGTCCGAGTACCCCAGATATAATAGGTGCAGAAAAAGAGGTTCCACTAGTGGAGTTATAAGTACCATCTGAAGAATTGATGGCTGTGGTAAAGATATTTTGTCCAGGTGCCATAATGTCTACTGAGCTATTCACAGTAGAGAAATTAGCTACACGGTCTGTAAAGGTAGTGGCTCCTACACTGATCACATGGTTATAGGAAGCCGGGTAGTTAGCCTCATCTTCCCCACTATTTCCGGAAGAACCCACAAATATGATTCCCTGCTGGTATCCAGCTTCAATCAACCTTGAAACGGTAATGGAAAAGCCTGGACCCCCGAAAGACATATTTACAATGTCTGCTCCTGCAGCAATGGCATAATCAATTCCCTGTAGAGAATTGGTGATATTTTCTCCTTGTCTGGAAGAAGCTACTGCCATGATGCTACAGTTAAATCCTATAGCGGCAATCCCTTCTCCATTATTGGTAGCTGCTGCTGCACAACCCGATACTAGCGTTCCATGGAAGAGGTCATTATTTCTGGGAGAAGGATTGTTATCTCTGAAGGCTACATTATATCCATTCACATCATCCACAAATCCATTTCCATCATCATCAATTCCATTATCTGGAACCTCACCTGGATTCACCCAAATATTAGGTCCAAGGTCTTCATGGTTTAACTGAATGGCATCATCTACTATGGCGATGACTACATCTTCACTTCCCTGAGAAAGCGTCCATGCTTCTTCAGCATTGATGATAGGAAGATAAGGCTGTCTTAGCGGCTCATAGTCATTTGGGGTAAATTGACTACGATAGACCGGCACGCCTTCAGCATATTCTATATAGCCAAGGTCCTGGAAACTGGCTTGTAGATCTGAACGGGAAGAGGGCTTACGGAATTTTACCTCATAAATATTCTCAAGTAGAGGGCTCTTGGTTTTAAAAGGGTGCTTTAGGTAGTAGATATCATAATCTCTTACCAGTTCACTTAGCCCTTCTATGCTTCTAATGGCCACCTGGTCCACTGCCCCATCAAATTCTGGTAAAGTGACATTGGCATCATCTTCTACCTTAATGAAAAGACTTCCTTCCTCAAAGGTGGGAAGTGCATTTTGTCCTACTAAGCCCTGTACGCTGAGGCTTACTAGTAAAAGAAATAGTAAATGTGGAATTCTCATATAAAATCGATTAACGTTGCCGAGTTGAATATGTACTTACTTCTTCAAAGCCACAAAGCGTTTTATAAATAGTAATAACACTTTGAACTACTGAAAAGTAAATTGAAAAGTATGTTATCTGATGATGGTGTATAGGAAGTATGATTTTCTACCTACTGTAGATGGTACAATACAGCCCAGATACACCCTTCTTAGTCCGGGGACCTCATGAGAGATAAACCCAAAATAGGTTCCTTCTGTTACCCAAACCGCATATAAATTACACCAAGGATGAGTAGAAGAACAATAATGGCTATCAGTAAGCCTACCCGTAAATAAGATAGTGGCTTTTTACCCCCAACTCTGGCTGTACGCCCGTTCACAGAAAAACGATAGGTTTTCCCTCTATATTTGAAAAGCCACACCCAAACCGGGATTAGCACATGCTTATAACTTTTACATTCCTTGGAAGTGAAAATATCCGCATCCTTTATATCGCCTCCTACAACAGCGGGAATTTTATCTTCTTTTAAATCCTTTGACAGTTCCTTATCTACATGATCATCCGCATCTACAAAGATTTTTACTGGCGCCCTATTATCTACCTCCGCCTCAAAACTATCCAGGTGCTCCTGCACGTAAGGCACAAACTTCTTCAGGTCATCCGGCCATAAGTTCAATTCCTGATAGGTCTTTTTATAGGCTTCAGAAGCGTTAATCTCTATGTTATCAATTTTGGTCTCGAAATAGCCATTCACCACTTTAGCCTCGTCATCATCCCCTTGCTTTACTTTCCAACTAGAACGAGAGATCACTTCAAATACCCAAACAGGGATGTACACCGCTCGTAAATCTTCCGCCTTTAAGGTTTTAGGCACTGTCTCTGCATACCAGAATCCCTCCAGGTAATTGAGGATGGCTCCTACAGCTTCATTTCTCGGGAGAGTAAAAGGAAGGATATGGGTAGGTCTGACAAAATCCCCAGGACCTTTTATCGTCTTGAACTTCTTCTTGCCACAGTTAAAGCAACTCAGCCCTTCTAGTGGAGATTCAGTAAAGAAGGTGGTTTTGCAGCCTTCACATTTATATGCGGTATGAGGCACCTCCCAGTCTTTGGGGAGATCTCCCATCTTCACCGCTTCATCCAGCGTCTTTATCTTGACTTGATCATCTCCTTTTAAGGCCATGTCTGTGGATTAGTTCTGCTAAGATAAATAACGCCAGCCTTTTATCAGGATTTCCAGGTCTAAATACCAGCTATAGGTCTGGGCATAGTAGGAATCCAGGGCATGAGCATCCAGTTCTGTAGTGGAACTTCCTTTGCCGGACCTGTATGCCATATTCAATATTCCCTGTTTTAATTCAGGTAAGCCTTCCTGCTTATCAGATATGTATCCTACCATATGTTTTTTCCCGAACAATACTCCTCCTGCAGCACCCAATGCTTTAAGGGGCTTTTTATAGGAGAGAAATAACAGTGGGTAACTAACCAATAGCAGTGAGCTACTCAGTATATCAAAGGCTCTTTTTCTCAAAAGAATATTTCTCTTACTCAGGTTATAGGTAGACGTTTGAATATGCTTGGCCAGCAATACTTCTTGTGGCCCTATGAGAAAATGATTCCCGGGAGGAATGATTTTAAAGCTCAGGTTCTGTCCTTGCCTACTTTGCATGATATCCATGATTTGGCTGGCAGATATTCCTTCTGCCGAGAATATCAGTTCTTCTACGTCATAAAGAGACAGAATTTCTTCCAATTGGGATAAGGTCCCAAGGGTATCTACTCCTACTGAAGAATCTCCATTACTAACCACACCTATCAACTTGACCGGATAGTCCAGCTCCCTATTAATGAGTTGTTGACTTCTTTCCAAACTCTTTCCTGACCCTATGAGCAATACGCGCTTAAGGGTCCTCTCATGGAAAAAGAAGCTTCCTCCCTGACGTAGATTGATCAGCCCCCTCAGAGTAATAGCCTGTATCATGGCGAAGATGGACGTAAGCCCCACAATGGCTCGGGAGAAGTTAATCTGGGGAAAGATATAGCTCACCGTAGCTATGGCAATAAAGCCCCCGAAAGTAGCCGTGATGATGGAGCGGATCTGATAGGGTTTCTTATAGGCACCTGCTACCGCTAGAAAAGAAATAAAGACCAGCGTATAAATAGGGCCAGCCACCCAATCAAAGGAAGGCGGGTAAGCGCCTCCTTCTATGTATTTCACGTAATGCTCCCAATAGCTCTTGATTCCATAGATCAGTCCGTAGATCAGACCACCTTCTATCAGCGGGAACCCCAACCTCTTACCAAGCCTGTACAGCACGGCTAATAAAGCCCGGAAGTACACGGCTAACCTGATCCCAGCTATAAAAAGTTGTTTTTTGCTGCCTCCAAAATGCTTTTGTGCAAAAATGATCATAGCCTGGTAAAAGACCTTTACATAGTTCAGGCTACCCGTCTTGGTACTTTCTCCCTTATAATGGATGATCTGGGTATCTGCCAGGTAGGCATTGGTATGTTCTCCCAGTAGAATCCTGTAAGAAAGGTCTATGTCTTCTCCATACATGAAGAAATCTTCATCCAAATAACCTATTTCTTCCAGCAGGTCTTTCTTCATCCACATATAGGCCCCGGAGAGTATCTCTATCTCGTGGTTTTCTTCCTTGTCCAGATAGCTCAAATGGTATTTCCCAAAGATTTTACTTTTGGGGAAAAGGGAGGACAAGCCGAAGATCTTATAAAATGACACCCAAGGCGTGGGGAGACTACGCTTGGATTCCGGTAAAAATGCTCCATCCCCATCTATCATCTTCACTCCCAATCCCCCAGTCTTTGGATGGGCCTCCATATATTCAAAGCATTTCCTGAAAGTATCTTCAGAAACTACCGTATCTGGATTCAGTAGAAGTACATACTTCCCTTTGGCTATATGTATGCCTTGATTATTGGCTTTGGAGAAACCGGGATTATCTGTATTCTCGATGAGGGTAATGGTATCGGCAAATTTCTCCCTTAGCAATTGTTGGCTCCCGTCAGTAGAGTTATTGTCTACTACAATGATTTCTGCAGTCAGTTGCTTGGCAGCTTCCAAAGCTGACAATAGACACTGCTCCAAAAAGTAGCGGACATTGTAATTAACGATGATGACAGATAGGTCCATGCCTAAAGGTGGGGAGCTTATAAGACACCGTTCCCGTTAGAAGAAGTCGCCACCAGGGTACGGTTCACCAGTGATCTTGCAAGGGTAACTTCATCTGTGAACTCCAGATCACATCCTACGGGTATGCCTCGCGCAATACTGGAGATCTTCACATCAAAGGGCTGTAGTTTCTTGGAAATGTAAAAGGCAGTGGTATCCCCTTCTATATTGGCACTAAAGGCAAAGATAATTTCCTTAATTTCTTCTGACTGGCTAATCTTCTCTACTAATGAGTCTATTTTCAATAAAGATGGCCCTATTCCCTGAAGGGGATTGATAAGCCCTCCTAACACATGGTAAAGCCCTTGGAACTGGTGAGTACCTTCTAACGCCATGACATCCTTAGTATCTTCTACCACACAGATCACAGATCTATCTCGTCTGGGATTAGCGCAGATGTTACAAATGTCATGATCAGAAATATTATGGCAGGATTTACAGTACTTGATGTTTTGCCCCAGATCAATGATAGAAGTGCCTAAGCGCTCATTATCTTCTTTTCCCTGCTTGAGCATATGTAGCGCCAGTCTTAGTGCGGTTTTCTTTCCTATACCTGGTAAGCTGGACAGCTCATTAACTACATTCTCTATCAACCTCGAAGGATATTCCATATATGCTTAACGCGCTAGTTGTTGATATCAGTGAAAAAAGCCTTCCCCTCAAATCTTTTCTCAATTGGCTCTTTCTATTCTTTAAAAATACGAAAAAAAGCCCGTTTTCTAGCCATTTTTGGCATAGATAGTTTTTAGGTAAAAAGTCTGGATTGGAGGTTCTGACAAACTAACTTTTTGAAGAATAGCAGGCTATTGTGATAAAAATTAGTGCAGATCAGGTTCTTCAATCCGATATTTACTACAAAAACTAACGGTTTTTCTCCAATGCTGCTTCCCTTTGGCCTCGCTCTAAAGCCAGGTCTATGAGTAGACTGATCAGTTCAGCATATTCTACTCCATTTTGCATCCAAAGTTTAGGATACATGCTGATATCTGTAAAGCCAGGAAGGGTATTCACCTCATTGATGAAGACATTCCCTTCCTCATCCAGGAACATGTCTACCCTAGTCATACCTTCACAGCCAAGTACCTGATAAGCGTTCTTGGCTACCAGCATCAGCTTGGCCAGCATTTGATCATCTATGTCCTTGGCAGGGATCAGAACCTGTGCAGCATCTTCACTCTCGTATTTGGCATCATAATCATAAAATCCATCTGTCATGATCACCTCTCCTACTCCGGTAGTCTCTATCTTCCCATTCCCCATAACCGCACATTCCAGTTCACGCCCATAGATAGCCTCCTCTACTATGATCTTATGGTCAAACTTAAAGGCCGTAGCTATGGCTTCTTTCAACTCCTTCACATCATCTGCTTTCTTCACCCCTACTGAAGAACCCATATTGGCAGGCTTCACAAATACAGGTAGTCCTAGCTGATTCACCACGGCGTGATAGTCAACGGCATCTTTCTCAAAGTGGTGGAAGACTACGGCCTTTGCTACTTTCAGATCCGCTTCCCTCAGCAAGCGCTTACTGATGTCCTTATCCATAGAAACTGCAGAGCCTACCACATCCGGTCCTACAAAGGGGAGGTTTATCTGCTTGAGAAT
>JBCBKZ010000189.1:0-8702 GCA_038520955.1 Bacteroidota bacterium
CTATGATATGGTAGAATCATTTGAAAATGGATGGGCCATTGTGCATAGGGATGGAAAACGCGGGTATGTAAATGCTAAGGGAGAAGAGGTGATAAAACCTCAGTTTGATAGAGCATGGAACTTTAGTGTGGAGTATAAAGGACTGGCGAAGGTTCAGGTAAATGGCAAAACAGGCTATATTAATACAAAAGGTAAAAAGGTCTCTTCTCCTAAAAGGGGTGTGGAGTATTGATTGAGCTTTTTAAGCAAATAACGCTGCACCTGATTTACCTAATTGCCTTTAACCGCAAATTCTCCTAACATTCGAGAAAAACACACATGCCCACCCAATACGGCCTCATAGGAAAAACGCTAAAGCATTCTTTCTCCAAGAAGTACTTCTCAGATAAGTTCTCACGAGAAAGCATAGATGCTAATTATGAGCTGTATGAGTTGGCTGATATATCCGAATTTCCAGCTCTTATTCAGCGGGTTCCTGATTTGAAAGGACTGAATGTGACCATCCCCTATAAGCAGGAAGTCATTCCTTATTTGGATGCGCTTTCTCCAGAAGCGGAAGCCATAGGAGCTGTCAATACCATTCTTGTTTCTCCCGAGAAAAAACTCTCCGGACATAACTCAGATATCTACGGTTTCTGGTATTCCTTGGAAGCATGGTTAGAAGGAGCACCCATTTCCAAAGCCCTTATTCTGGGTACAGGTGGTGCTGCCAAGGCGGTAGCTTATGTTATGGAGTATTTCCTGAAAGTAGAGGAGTACAAACTCGTCTCCCGTAAGGAAGGACCAGATAGGCTTACTTATGAGGAATTGTTTGAGATAGATATGGCGGACTACCCCCTCATCATCAATACGACTCCCCTAGGAACTTACCCAGCAGTCAAAGGGAGGCCGCATATTCCCTATTCTCATCTTACGGAAAAGCACTTTGCCTACGACCTGGTATATAATCCTGAAAATACCGCCTTCATGCAGGCTTGCGCTCGCTATGGTGCAAAAACCAAAAGCGGAATGGAAATGCTCATAGGACAGGCGGAAAAGTCGTGGGAAATATGGAATGAAGGGTGATGATACACTCTGTTTTATCATTTCGGTGGGCTTGATGGGTTGTATGTGGGTCAGTCGGAATCTTCTTCAGCCCCTGTTAAGATCAGATCATGATCTGATCCAACCTGACAAAAATTTTTCCAGTGTTGGGTCGCCTTCAGCGTGAGTCCCTTTTTTTGAAAAAAGGAACCAAAAAACATTGTCCCTCCAATGCATACCACCTTCCCCCCACAACCCATGGAGGAACGGCCAACGCCTCCTTAACGACTATCTGACGAAGTATTTCTTCTCTTCTAGTAGTTAGTTTTTCTTTTGTGTGTTGGGGTGCACGAAAGCGGGGAGGATGGCTTGTGGGAAGGCCTTGGTTTTTTCGTGCTTGACTTTTGGTTCGTTTTTGTCAAGAAAAATGAACAAGCAACAGGGCTGATATGGAAGGCCGCTGCAAGCGGCGAAACACTGACTACATAAAAAGCAATAGAGCCGCGAGACATCGCGGCTCTACCTAAAAACTACTTATCATCCTTATCCTACTTATCTTCTCGAATAATTAGGAGCTTCCTTCACAATTTGGACATCATGTGGATGGCTTTCGCGTAGTCCTGCATTGGTGATGCGAACAAACTGCTTTTGCTGTAACGCTGGAATATCTCCCGCTCCACTGTAGCCCATACCAGAACGTAAACCACCGATGAGCTGGTAAATGACCTCTGCTACTTTTCCTTTGTAAGGCACACGACCCACGATTCCTTCTGGAACCAGCTTCTTGATATCTTCCTCTACATCCTGAAAATAACGGTCTTTACTCCCTGCCTTCATAGCTTCTATGGAACCCATCCCACGGTAAGTCTTAAACCTACGACCTTCATACAATACCGTCTCTCCTGGGCTCTCATCTGTTCCAGCAAACATACTTCCCGCCATGATGGTATCTGCGCCTGCTACTAAGGCTTTCACCATGTCTCCGGAATACTTGATTCCACCGTCTGCTATGATAGGCACTCCGGCTGGTCCTGCAGCTTCGGCTGCATGCATGACGGCGGATAATTGGGGTACCCCTACTCCTGCAATCACACGGGTCGTACAAATACTACCTGGTCCTACTCCTACTTTTACGGCATCTACGCCTGCATCTATAAGGGCCTGAGCTCCGTCCTTAGTGGCTACATTTCCACCTATGATCTGAAGGTCAGGATATTGTTTTCTAATATTCTTGATGGAATTGAGTACTCCGGCAGAATGCCCATGAGCTGTATCCACGGTAATGACATCTACATCTGCATTTATGAGGGCAGGTATTCTTTCGTGCACATCAGCAGATACGCTCACTGCTGCTCCCACTCTTAGCCTTCCCAGATGATCCTTACAGGCATTAGGGAAATTCTGCTTCTTGGTGATGTCTCTGAAAGTAATCAGTCCTACCAGCTTCCCGCTTCCATCTACCACTGGGAGTTTCTCAATCTTGTACTCTTGAAGAATCCCTTTGGCTTTCTCCAGGGTAGTCCCTTCAGGAGCCGTGATCAGATTCTCTGAGGTCATAAAGTCCTTAACCGGACGCTCATTTGCCTCTGCAAAGCGTAAATCTCTATTGGTAATGATGCCGATTAACTTCCCTCTGCCATCCACAATAGGAATACCTCCTATTCTGTGCTCCGCCATAATCTCCGTAGCACGAAGTAGCGTATCCTCAGGCTTGAGGGTGATGGGATCTACGATCATTCCACTTTCAGATCGCTTCACCTTCCTTACTTCCTCTGCCTGCCTATCAATAGACATATTCTTGTGAATAATCCCGATTCCTCCATTAGCTGCCATAGCAATAGCCATACGGTGTTCAGTTACCGTATCCATAGCCGCACTAGCTATCGGAATCATAAGACTTATCTCTCTGGTAAGACGCGTTCCTGTATTTACCTCTCGGGGAAGAACCTCAGAAAAGGCTGGAAGGAGAAGGACATCATCGTAGGTCAGTCCCTCGTATGAAAGTTTTTGGTTTGGAGTCATGGCAACTATCAGTTACTGATATTTGCCGCGTAAAGTTACAGCTATTTTTGGATAATCCTCCTGGTGGGGAAAAAGATTCTAAAATGAGAGCAGAGACTTACTCTGTCTGAGAAGGCGCTTAATCTTATTCAGATGTCATCATGTAAGCCTCTAACTCTCTCTCGCAAAGGAATGTAAACAAATAAGAACGCAAAACTTATCGGTCCTATGGGACTCATGCCGAGGTATGAGGTTCCTCTTATTGGCACCGATTTTCTAGATGCCAATTAGCCTTCTCATGATTATTTTATCACCTGATTAAGCGGAAAAATCTGTCTGTGTTAGTTATTGGGAGAAAAATATTGTTCGCTCAGTCAAATAATGGGGTTTCCTTGGTAGAATGGACTTCCAGAATGTCTCCCACAGCTATTTCTTCTCCTGACAGGTGTAATAAATATTGGCCAAATAATATTTTCCGGCCGGATTTACGAAAGCTTGCCAGCGTTTTTAACGGTTCCTTGCCCTGAATAGCCGTTTTCTGGTCTATGGTGGTAATGCTACATCTGCCACATGGCTTCACTGCCTGAAAGCTAGCCTTCCCTATGGTTACCTTTCCCCAACTGTCTTCCTCAAAGGCTTCCGTTCCTTCCACCAGGATATTAGGCCTGAACCTGTTCATTAGCATAGGAAAGCTCATTTTCTCATTGAGCGCATCCAAGGATGCCTGACCGAGTAGCATGTAAGGATACCCGTCTGCTAGGCTTACATCTTCCTCATTAATGGCATATCTGGGGTCTACCTTACGGTGGGTTGAGTCTGGCTGATATACCATTCTGTAAGGAGTCCCCAGTCTGGCTTCCATCCAAGGGGCTACTTCCTCCTCACAGAGTTCGCACAAAAGCTCATCTTCAAACACACTTGTCATTATGCTTTCCCCACCAGTAGGATAGAGAGAAAGTTCCAGGGGAGGATAGTCTTTTTCTCTAATGTCATGAATGATCAATTTATTACCCATTATAGTAGGCGAAAGAAAACATAATGCAGCTTCTTCACGCTGAGAAACGAATCTTCCGCTCTCATCTATCAGCATCCATCTCCGGTCAAACTGCAAACCTCTACCGTTTAAACGGGCAGAATTCATGGGTATTCCGAGAAAAGACTTAATTGGGTATGTGTAAATTCCTTTAATTTTAACCATTGTATTTTTGGACTAAAAATATCATCTTAGTGGTATAGTATTTGAAGGGTCAGTCTAGGACAGTCTAATCTATCCGACTGGTCTATATTTTTTTCAACGTTTTTTTCGTTAAAACTTTAGTTTCATTTTTCATCATTAAGCTTGGCCGCAATATATGCTTGAGTTTCATACGCCTAGTACGCCCCAAAAAACCAGCTCTACACGCGACCGCTTGCTCAAAACTACTGCCCGATTACTACAAAGAAAAGGATACCACGGTACTGGTCTGAGTGAAATTCTCAGAACCAGTAAAACACCAAAAGGTTCTCTTTATCATTATTTCACAGGAGGAAAAGACGAGCTAGTAATAGCCGCTTTGGAAGGAGAAGCCAAAAAACTCACTGATGACCTCATGGATGTCATGGAAAACAGCCTGGATCTGTTAGACGCCATGGAAAGGGTTATTGACTATTTCTCTCAACGTCTGATTGAATCTGACTATCAGGTCGGAAGTCCGCTGGCTCCAGTGGCTATTGAAATCAGTAATACCCACCCACACATTTTAGCTGTGTGTAGCAGATACTATTCTGAGTGGGAGGTAGTATTTTCAGATAAGGCTTCCAAGAGCGGAATGCCTGAGAATAAGGCTGAAGAATTTGGAAGAAACTTCCTTATCCAGTTAGAAGGTGCGTTACTTCTTAGCAAAATTCACAAAACACCTCATTACTTACAGTATTTACTTAATCAGTTCTCACTTACCTAATCAGAGACAAGGTAGGATATGAGAAGAGGTTAATGTTTAAACATTATTCCAGCATAGTCGTAATTAGTGTAAACTATTACGACTATGTCTGTTTTAATTGTCCCAAAAGATAAACAAGCCTTTGGCCAGTTTAATGGCGGTGCCATACTGGAGAATAAGCCTATAGGATTCTCACATGAAGGAGGCGAACTCCACGCCTACTCCAACCTTTTTTACTGGGCACATGCCTGGTCTGATGAAGGAAGTACTATTGGATTACATCCTCACAAAGGCTTTGAGATTATGTCCTTTGTCCTGAAGGGGCAGATAGAGCACTATGATACCAAGTTGAGAGAATGGAAGCTCCTGAGTGCCGGTGATGCCCAAATCATTAGGTCAGGTAGTGGCATAAGCCATGCTGAAAAGCTGTTGGCGGGTTCTCACATTTTCCAGATATGGACAGATCCGGATCTTAGCAAGACCTTCCGGAAGGAAGCTAGCTATGATGACTATGAAAACGGCAGCTTTCCCAGGACGGAAGAAGGGGGTTTGACTAGAAAAGTAGTGATAGGAGAAGGATCTCCCCTTACCCTGGATACCGCTAACCTACAGATAGAAGAATATCAGCTAATTGCGGGTTCACACAATCTTTCCATTACGGACGGACAAGTAGCCTCTATCTATGTGATTGAGGGAACGCTTAGTCACGATGGAAAAGAAATAGTCCAGGATGACTTCATCAAAGTAGAAGACGAAAACAGTCTGGAATTAGAAGTATCTGAAGATGCTACCCTCTTTGCTATCTTCTCTCCGAAAAGACCTGCTTACAGGACTTACAGAGAAATGCAGTTTGCGTAAGGGATTGATTTTTTATCATAGAGACACAATGCATTGTGTCTCTACCTCATTTTTATCCCTAAACCAGATCCTCCAATGCTCCCATTAATTCAGGGAAATCATAGGTGAAGCCTACTTCTTGTAGCTTTTGGGGAACTGCCCATTGACCGCCCCAGAATAGGATGGATCTTTCTCCAAAGATCATATTCAACGCAAATTTGGGTGCAGGAATAACGTCAGGTCTTCCCATAGTCTTGGCCAAGGCAGATGAAAATGTTTTTTGATTGACAAGCTCAGGAGCGGCCAGGTTCACTGGCCCTTCTATCTGTTCATTTTCTATGAAGAAGAGAAAAGCCTTTACTATATCGTCAATGTGTATCCAGGAAAATCCCTGCTTCCCACTTCCCAGTTTTCCGCCCACAAAAAAGTTATAGGCCGTAGCCATGAGTGGAAATGCTCCTCCCTCATTTCCCAACACCACACTAATACGAGGATTGACTATTCTGCACTTGGCCTTTTGAGAAACGTCTTCCCACTCCTTACTAAGAACGGCCAGAAAATCATCTCCTGCAGTGGCAGTTTCAGGTGTTTTCTCATCTCTGGCACCTCCATAAAAGCCTATGGCAGAGGCAGAAATAAAGAGCTTAGGCTTTTGCACAGACTTATTTATGTAGTCTACACAGGCTTGGGTAGCATGTATACGACTATCCCTAAGCACTTCTTTATACTTAGAGGTCCAGGCACTTTCTGCTATACTGGCACCTGCCAGGTTAATCACCACATCATACATGCCCATACCTAGTGGCATTTTTTTACCGTCCCACTGCAGATAAGACACATATCTTTCAGGAGAGCTTTTGGCACTCCTGCTAAGGATGGTTACCTGCCATTGTTTTTCTGTAAAGGCTTTGGTGAGCGCCTGACCTATAAATCCTGTTCCACCAGTAAGAAGAATGTTCATATGAGTATTAATGCTTATAGGAGCCGAATTAAATATGAAATCTCCGCTGGATCAATCTTAATTTCTTAACATTCAACATTCTCAATTCAGAACTCTATCATTATTGCTGCAAAAATAACAGCTAGGTTAGTAGAAAAGTTCTCACTTTCTTCCAAACACTTCCTCAAATGCGACCTAGCTTATATTTTCCATGTTCACATACGGTGTAGAGACGCGATGCATCGCGTCTCTACTCAGTGAGGCAGATAAAAATATTCAATTATTGATCTTAGAAATTGTGGCTAAGAAAAAACCTTCTAATTTTCTCCTATGAGAAAGATGCTAACGCCCGGCCCTGTTGCCATACCTGATTTTGTGTGGGATGCTATTCACCAGCCTGTCATTCCTCACAGAGGAGAAGAATTTGAAGAGATGTACGAGAAGCTTCTGGATGGATTAAGATACTTTTTCCAGACTTCAGGGAAGGTGGTGAGCATGAATAGCACCGGGACAGGAGCAGTTGAGAGTGCCATGTATAGCCTTTTTCAGTCAGGAGAAAAGGTCCTGGTAGTAGATATGGGTAAGTTCAGCAACAGATGGGTCCAGTATGGAAACACCCTTGGCCTGCAAGTTTCTGACCTGAAGTACGAATGGGGTGCCGTTCCAAAGGTAGAGGAAATATTAGCTGCACTTGAGAAGGACCTTCCTAAGGGCATTATTCTCACTCACTGTGAAACCTCCTGTGGATCTGTTCTGGACCTGGAAGAAATAGCCTTTGCTATCAAGGAGAAGTATCCTGAGATGCTGATTGTAGTAGATGCCATTACTTCTGTGGGAGCCCTTCCCTTCTACTTTGACGACTGGCAGATCGACTGTGCCATATGCGCCAGCCAGAAATCGCTGATGAATCCGGCAGGTGTATCCGTATTTGCGCTGAGTGAGCTTGCCATCCAACACCTCAGAACTACCTTTCCGGGAGACTACCAGAATCTGGCTAGCTATGTGCTCTTCGCTAAGGATAACAGCTTTCCCTTTACGCCGCCGGTCAATCTGCTATTTGGGGTGAAAGCCGCCTTGGATTGGTTTCAGCAACGAACGTTAGCCGGCGTTTGGAACCAAACGCATCAAACCGCAAATTTCTTTCGAACAGAGATTCAGAAATTGGGAGGGACATTACTGGCAGAACAGCCAAGTGATTCTCTCACGGCCTTCTACTTTGATGGAAAGGATCATAAGAAGATTAAGGCCTTACTCTCCCAGGACTATCAAATAGAAATTTCAGGAGGTCAGGGAGCTTATAAAGATAAGCTGCTAAGAGTTAGCCACATGGGAGAAGTAGGAAAAGCTGATATGGAACTCGTCTTGAACGCGCTACAAGAAATTCTTTCTTAAGCAGGTAAACCTACTTTCTTCCCTAACGTCTGGGTGAGCACCTCTTCTTGTTCCTGTATATAATTCTCCAGAAGACTCATCACATCCTGAGCAGGCTCATTATGATTCATTCTCTTAAGCTGGAGAGATTCTATCATGGAGCGTAGCATGGCGTCCATGTTCATTTCTTTATGGTAGCGCTGATATCTATTGAGGATTCTTTCTTCCAGAATGGTCTCAATTTTATCCATGAACTTCTTTGGGAAGAATGCGGAGAAGAAACCAAAGATATGCCCAATTACGTAGAAGAAGCGTGCGTACCAGGCAGGACTAACGCCTCTCTTTCTCAATAAATTCCGTAAGAAAGCAGTATGGTGCGCTTTTCTTTCACGAATATTTCTGATTTTGTCCTCTCCAAACCCAAACTGTCTGTACCAGCCTAAGCGCATCTTCTCTCTGGCGTGGAGATCCCGAATAAAAAATTCGGTTCGCTTTTTGATATCTATATGATTAGGCATATGTGCTTTCTAAACTAATTAAATATATAATTCGTTCAAGAAGTTTTGAAATATACGCATATAATTTGTTATAAAAACGGGAATATGGTCTGT
>JBCBKZ010000018.1:0-18883 GCA_038520955.1 Bacteroidota bacterium
AATGTTTGTTTCAAGTAATTTATCTCGGATAAATACTGCGACATTTTTACTATAACTTACACCATTTGTAGTTGAGTTAATTTTCTAGTTCAGAAAAATGCTTCAGAAAAGCTTTGTTATAGGTATCTCCTTTCTATTGATAAGTATATCAAATGGACTTATAGCACAATCTTTTCAGTCATATACAAATGTGTTTGCAGGCGTGAGCTTCAGGAGCTACAACACACTTAAGACTGCCTACTTCTACCAAAAATCTCAATCCAGTACATTAGGGCCTTACTTAAAAATAGATCACTCCCCCACCCCGGTTCTGTCATTCGCTTTAGAATACCAGTACTTTGGTGATGGCCCCAGACCTCTTGACGTAGCTGATCCTGTTACTACCCAATATCTTTCTGCCTGGGGTTCCTTTAAGTTTAACAATGGAAGCCTCCTTTCCAGACAGGCACGCCTCTCTCCCTTCATTTCTGTAGGGGTAGGCACACAGCTACAAGATGGAAGCCTGGCAAATAACTTTGGACTGGCTACCGGCCTGACTTACAGAATGGATGATAAATTCTGGTTGATGGGTCAGTTTACTTTCCAACGATTTCTGGATTATAGGTATAGTAGCCTGGGACCTTCCTTTGGTGTGGGATATACCCTAAAATCTTCTACCAGATCCATAAACTCCCGCCCCCAGACAAATCCTGAAATAGAGGGAATCATGTTTGTGATGGACATGGACCTTGACCAGGATGGAGATGGGCTACCAGACAGAATAGACTCCTGCCCGCAGGAAGCAGGTACCCCTAAAAACAAAGGCTGTCCTGATAAACCTACTATCAGTCTCGCTCCCATAGAGGAAGCCTATATCTCTCAGGCGAACACAGATTACCTTTCTCCTGCCAACAATACCCCTACCAGACAGCAACTAAATAAAGACCTATCTGGTCCTGCTGTACCCTCAGCTAATCCGTGCGAACCAGAGACCATAGAAGGAGAAATGACATTTTCGGAAATGTTTTTACCTGAAAGCCCACAATTGTCTGACATTGGAATGGAAAAGATTGAGAGGTTAGGCACTTTATTGGCAAGCTGTGAAGACCGACACTTACGGCTGGAGACTAACTACCCAAGAAGAGGAAAATTGCTCCGAAATCTTATCATGAGCAGAATTTACAAAATAAAATATCTTTTAGTTAACCAACTGGATATCAGTCAGAATAGAGTATCTATTAGCACCACCCCCGTAACTACCTCTGGGTCAGCCCCTTCCAACACCACCTTAGAGCAAATATCTTACAAACTGAATAATATCAATAATTAATATTCATTAATAAGTGTAATAATCTGGGAGATTCTCATGGGAATTTATACGCTAACATTTATTAATTCGTAGTAATATAAAACACTACTGCAATAAATATTGGTCTGTTAATTTGTTTTATCAAAATTCTCAGCGCCTGAATTTTGTTTTGCGAATAGAGACATGAGAAGATCATATTTTATTCTTTGCCTTGCTTCTTTCATTTCCTTAGTCCAGATTAATTCTCTTCAAGCTCAAACCAGTGAAAATCCATGGATGGCAGGTCTTTCTGCTACCTTTGTAGACTACCTTGGGCCCATAAGCGGAGATTATCTACAGTACAAAACATTTGATCCGGGAATTACCATTGGTGCACATGCCTATGTTGCTCCCTGGCTAAATCTTTCGTTGAACTCGTCCTTCATTCCAGAAGCGGCTAATTACCCAAATACCAGTGAGACGGACTTTCTCAGTACCTCTCTCATAGATGTGAATGCGCTTATGCAGTTCAAGTCTAATGGTACCTTCTTCAAAGAAGATGCTTTTTGGGCTCCTTATATAGCTACTGGTTTCGGACTTAATAGTGCTAGTAACAATTTAAGGCTATACGTTCCAGGTGCCTTAGGGATGAGATTCAGAATCTCTAAAAGCATCAGCTTTCAGATAGAAAGTATGTATAAGCTGGCTCTGAAAAAAGAAGACTTCCAGCACATTGCACACTCAGGTGGGTTTATTTTTGCTCTGCCAACAGAGCCGAAACCCAAACCCAAGAAGCCAGAGCCCAAAAAGCCTGCGCCTAAGAAGGAAGAACCAAAAGAAGCACCTATCGCCAGTGCTGAAGATCCATACAAAGACAGTGATATGGATGGTATACCTGATAAGGATGACAGATGTCCTGATGAAAAAGGACTCATCATGTACTTGGGTTGTCCTCCTGATGAAGAAGAAAAAGCTGTTCCTGTAGAAGGATCTTACGCAGAAAGAGTAGAAGATACTTACAGTGATGAAGGCTTTGATGGCTTTGTGGAAAATGACGAAACGGATTATAGCGGAAGGGTAAGTGATGAAGACATGAATACCCTGAGTGAAGCTATGAACAACATCTTCTTCTACCCTGGTAGCCATGACCTTAAGAGCGAAAGCTATGGTACCCTGGATGAGATAGCCGATATCCTGAGCAAGTATCCTAACCACGGTCTTCAGGTAATGGGGCATACCGATAACAGTGGATCTTACAAAAGCAATCAAATCCTGTCTGTCATGAGAGCCTTTGAAGTGAAGTACTATCTGGTAAATAAGAGAGGAATTCCTATTGCCAGAATCACTTCTAACGGGTACAATTCTTCTAACCCAATAGCAGATAACTCTACTGCAGAAGGTAGAGAAGCTAACAGAAGAGTAGAATTTAGATTACTTTCTCCTGACGAACTTACTGTACCCAGAGTATTTTAGTAAGCTCCTCAAGGCAAAGAATATTTGGCGACCTGTTTCAGGTCGCCTTTTTTTATGGAAAATGGTTAATTCTTCCACATAGCAAGGGGTGAAAACGTGCATAAGATTGGGGAATCTGTATATTTGCCTCCCATTATTACAATCAAACTTGTATGTCTAACTCTTTCGGAAATTTATTCAGGATTAGCAGTTTCGGAGAATCTCATGGAGAAGGGATCGGCGTCGTCATTGACGGATGTCCGGCAGGGGTAAAACTGGATCCTGAATTCATTCAGTCAGAATTAAACAGAAGGAGACCAGGCCAAAGCAGAATCACTACTCAGCGTAAGGAAAGTGATACCTTTAAACTGCAATCAGGACATGTGGACTTTACCACTACCGGGGCACCTTTAGGCTTTTTTGTAGCCAATACTAATGCCAGGTCCAAAGACTACAATCATCTGGCCCAGAATTTCAGACCCTCACATGCTGACTATACCTACTTTGCCAAGTATGGGGTGAGGGACCACAGGGGAGGCGGAAGGTCATCCGCCAGAGAAACCATCGCCAGAGTAATTGGAGGAGCAGTTGCCAAACAGGTACTGAGTGCGCATACAGATGTTTCCATACATGCATGGGTACATTCTATCCATCAACTTTCTCTGGACAGTATTCCTGCCAGCATGGAGTTGACCACGGATTTCTGTAAGGCTACTCACTGCCCTGAGGAGGCCATGGCTGAGAAGATGTATCATCTCATAGATAACATCAGAAAAGAAGGGGATTCTGTAGGAGGAACCATTATGTGTGTAGCGTCAGGGGTACCTGCAGGTTGGGGAGAGCCTATTTATGCCAAATTACCGGCAGAATTAGCTTCAGCTATGCTAAGTATAAACGCCGTTAAAGGATTTGATATAGGATCGGGATTTGAGGGAACCCGCTTGAAAGGCTCTGAACATAACGACTCTTTTTACATGGAAGGAGACACAGTCAGGACCAGAACCAATAATTCTGGTGGTGTTCAAGGAGGGATCAGTAATGGAGAAGACGTTTACTTCAGGGTAGCATTTAAACCTACTTCCACCATCATGCAGGATCAGGAAAGTATCAATGCCACAGGTGAATCTGTAACGGTTGTGGGGAAAGGCAGGCATGATCCCTGTGTAGTTCCAAGGGCCGTTCCGGTGGTGGAATCCATGGCGGCCATTGTCTTGCTGGACCAGTTTCTTCAGTTTAGAGCCAGGAAATTCTCCTGATTTTTGCTGAAAAACTCAATAAAATTTTGAAGTCATTTTCAATGGTTAATAGTGAGGGCTTAGTCGTGATTTATTCTCCATAAAAAGAGAATATTTTCCCTCTCTGAATAGTATCTTCGCTCCATATTCATACGCTGTTTTCATGCCAAAACATTCTTATAATTACGGACTTGTAGGTAACTGTGCTTACCTTTCCTTGATCGACACTGACGCTAACGTTGGATGGCTTTGCTGGCCCAAGTTTGACTCCAGTTTCCTCTTTGGAGGCCTGCTGGATAAAAACAAAGGAGGAGAATTCTCCATCAAACCAGCCTCTGAAAAGTACTCTTCCCACCAATATTATATTGATAACACCAACATTCTGGTTACAGAGTTTACCTGTGATGACGGAAGGTTCAAGGTAGTAGACTTTGCGCCCCGTTTTTACCAGTATGAGCGTTATTACAAACCTCTTCTGCTAGCCAGAAGGGTCATTCCACTGGAAGGAACTCCTATGGTAAAGGTGGTGTGTAAACCTATGGGTGAATATGGAGAGCTAAGTCCGGAGATTCTTTTCGGAAGTAGCCACATTCGCTATATGGGGCTGGAAAGGCAAGTAAGATTGACCACCAATGTGGCCCTGAATTATGTAGCAGAAGAGAGGCCATTTGTGCTGAATGCGAATAAACACTTCGCCCTTACCTGGGGGATACCTTTGGAAGCAGAGCTGGAAGGTACTCTAGACACCTTCTACACCAAAACACGCGCTTACTGGAATCAGTGGGTAAAGCGTACCTCCATCGGGCAATTCCATCAGAAGGAAGTACTAAGGTCTGCCTTGGCACTAAAGCTTCACCAATACCAGGATACGGGCGCCATCATAGCCGCCACTACAACGAGTTTGCCAGAATCTCCGGGAAGTACTCGTAACTGGGATTATAGATACTGCTGGATCAGAGATGCCCACTATACCTTAAAGGCGTTGACCAACCTGGGCCACTTTACTGAACTGGAGCAGTATGCCCATTATGTGGAAAATATAGCCCTTAACATACCGGAAGAGGAACGTTTCCAACCATTATATGCCATCAATGGAGAAGCTCAACTGACAGAAAGAATCATCCCTCTTAGTGGCTACATGGGAAATAAGCCTGTGAGAGTGGGCAACCAAGCCTATGAGCACATACAGAATGATGTATATGGTCAGGTACTGGTATCTCTACTTCCGCTGTTTGTAGATAGCAGGCTGATTCAGGAAGATAAGGTTCACCTTCTTCCGCTGGTGAAGAGAATTCTCAAGAAAATAGAATCTACCATGGATGAGCCTGATGCCGGCCTATGGGAGTTCCGAAATAAAGCGCAGCTTCACTCCTATACCTTCCTTTTCCACTGGGCAGGAAGTAAGGCAGGCTTAAAAATAGCTGAGATGTATAAGGACTATGAGATGATCAGCAATGCAGAAAAGCTGGTCAAGCAGTCCATTAAGAGAATTGAAAGCTGTTATGATGAGGAAAGAGGCGTATATACTCAAGCATCAGGGGTGAGTAACCTGGATGCCAGCTTATTACAGTTGGTGACCATGAATTATTTAGACCCAAGCAGTGAAAGAGCCCAAAAGCATGTGAAAGTGCTGGAAGAGGCGCTAAAGACGGATGAAGGCTTATTCTACCGCTATAAGCACGCAGATGACTTCGGGAAGCCGGAAACTACCTTCCTGATTTGTGCTTTCTGGTATGTAGAAGCCCTGGCTTATTTGGGAAGAATGGAAGAAGCCATAGAGATATTTGAAAAGCTGATCTCCTACTCCAACCATCTTGGTCTATTGAGTGAGGATGTGGAAGCTAAAAATGGAAGCCAGTGGGGGAACTTCCCTCAGGCATATAGTCACGTAGGACTGGTAAATGCCGCTTTTGCCATCAGTAAAAGACTGGATACGCAACCATTTTTATAAGAATAGAATTGTTCCCCCTTCACCCTTAGGGTGGATGGGGATTTTTCTTATTTTGTTGATGTATTTTCAATAAACCTCCTGCAACGCATGTCAGCCAGACTCATTATACTACTAGACACTACTCATACACGCTACTTTCAGGTGCCTAAGGCTTCTATCGAAGTTCCTGAAGAAGTTTCATCAGTCCCTAATGAAGACTTAGCTTCCTGGCTTCAGGAAATGGTCCAGCAGGATCTCGGTCAGGTAGTTATCGTCGCTGAACCGAATGCATTGTATTCAGAGAGTTCTCATGTACATACGCTCAAGGAAGCCTTTCAGGCTGCAGGAGCTAAGGTCCACATGCTTCATCTAGCCCAGGCACTCGCGCATCAGTACATAGCAGATAAGGGAAATATCCTTTCTCAAAATATGATTGTGCTTTATGCCGGAGACAGCTTGTTATTTAGCACCATTTCCGGCGGAAGAGTCATCAGAGGCCAACACCAGCTTGCTGGAAATCTGGGAGAAAGTTTATTGAAAAACCCCGGTTTGGAAGGAGATACTTTTCAGACAGAACCCTTAAAGAATTTTGTCAGTACTAAAGGAATCCAACGAGTGGCAGGATCACTCATTCCCCTCTTCCAGGGAAAATCAACTCTGATGGAGCAAAGTATTTCCTCTCTGACGGTGGAAGAATTGGTTAAAGCCTGCAACTCCGGGGATAAGCTAGCCAGGGATATCATAGAGGAAACAGGGAAAATTCTCGGGATGAAGTTGGCCGACCTCATGTCTACAGCCAGTCCAGACCATATACTCATTCATGGGCCTCTGGCAGATCTTGGTACTCCCTTTGCAGAATCCGCTCAGCAAAGTCTGGAAAAGAATGTCCTGACCATTTTTAGGGATAAAGTAAAAATTAGGCTGGACGCTAAATCCCTTTTAGAAAAGATCCTTAAAGGAGGAGCTGTCTTTGCTTCCCAACAGGAATTGGCGATTTCCTGAAAAAACTGAATCTATTCATTTTGAACATTCTCAGGAAAGAATGGTAAATTATAGTAGTATAGATCTACTACTATGAAAAAGTATAAAAGACCCATCCTGACCACAATCCTGGGGATAGCTGCCTTTCTCAATCTTCTTTCTTTCGTGGGGCAGGTAAATGAAAAGGGATTTGGAAGTGAAGCTTATATGAGCTTGGCGCTCTTTCTCCTGTTCACTGGCTTAATCTACTCTATGTACAAAAAGAAGAAGTAACTGCCTTAACCGTCTTACGCTTCCTCACTAATTTCCTGAGTATCCCTCTCAGTCAGGTACTCAAGGCCCTTTCCCTGATCATATCCTATTTCTGCTTCCTTCAGGTTACGCCAATAGAAGTGAAAGGCCAATCCATCATCTTCTCCTTTTGATTTTACCAAATAATCCCAATGATTAGGAAGTCCCTCCGGTCCCTGCACTAAAAAGAAGTGTCTACGCTGTACCTGTTTCTGATAAGCATTTTCATATTCATTTTCTCCCAGATAGCGGATCAACCTGGCATTCATAATACCAGATTCTTCCTCTAATTCTCTGAGAGCCGCATTCTCTTTTGATTCTCCAGGCTCTATCCCTCCTCCGGGAACCTGTCTGTTTACATCCGGAAAATCAATGTGGTCAAAAACCAGGACTTCAAGGCTCCCATGTACTTTTCTAAGTACATAGACGATGGCTTTTTCTTTAGGGAGATTGGGTTCTATCTGTGTCATATGTGGATTTTTATTAGTAACATGCCCGAACTTTTCTTCAAGCCTTATGCAACACCCCTTATTTATTTTGGCTGTGTTTTTTGCCATCATCATTTTCTGTGAATGGCTAAACCAGCATACTTTCCTGAGAAAGGTAGGAACTACCTTAATGGTCATTTTAGTGGCTGCTGTAACTGCTAATATTGGAATTATTCCTTCGGCTTCGGATGCCCCTCCCTTGTACGGAGGAATTTTCACCTACTTGGCTCCCTTATCCATCTTCTATTTATTGCTGGGAGTAAACCTAAAAGACCTGAAAGAAGCGGGCCTTCCCATGATCATCATGTTTGGATTGGGCGCTTTGGGAACTGCTAGTGGTGCACTCGTTGCTACTTTCCTCTTTGGAGATTCAGCTTTACTTCAGGAGCACCTGGCACCATTTGCCGGAATGATGACAGGGACCTATATAGGCGGAAGTGCCAACTTTAATGCAGTAGCTCTCCACTACAACATGATGGAAGAAGGGGCATTCTTCGCTGGAACAGTGGCCGTGGATAACATTCTCACTGCCATCTGGATGATCAGTTCCTTGGCAATTCCGGCTGTCTTACAGAGATACTTCCCTCGTAAGGAGCTAAAAATCTATGCTGAAGAAAGTGGAAAAGCGGAATTTGACGCTGACAATGAACTGGAATCGGTAGATCCTTATCAGTTTGCCCTTCTGGGATTTTTGGGTATTCTCACGCTTTGGGTATCCAATATGTCAGCTGATTGGCTAAAAGAAATGGGAATAACTTTTCCTTCCATTCTAATTCTTACCACCATAGCCCTCATCCTGGCTCAGTTTCCACAGATCCAGAAGATACAGGGCGCCAAGCTTTTAGGTCTCCTGTGTGTGTACCTCTTTCTGGCTGTTATAGGGGCCTTTTGCGAATTTGCTGCCCTCAGCCAAATAGGCGAACTGGCCATGCTTATCCTCGGTTTTACCACTACGGTAGTATTGGTGCATGGACTAGTAATTTTCGGCCTGGGAGCGCTATTCAAGCAAGACTGGTCGCTCATAGCGGTAGCCAGTCAGGCTAACATTGGAGGGGCCTCCACTGCTATGGCCTTGGCAAAAAGCTTAAAAAGACCTGGTCTCATGCTGCCCGCCATCATGGTAGGTTCACTGGGAGCTGGAGTAGGTACTTATATTGGCTTTCTGGTAGCGGGAATGCTGGGCGCTGCTTAGGTACATTTCCAACTACGCATTCCTTTCAGGCATTAAGTAACTGTCTTTTCCTTCACATAGGAGCTTTGAAGGGCATTCTCCTGGTAAATTTTTCGAATGTGATAGAAATGGATTAGGACCGCAATGCTACAGCCAATGATAAAGGGGGGAGACTGCAGTTGAATTCCATAGAAGATATAGGTTACGTTCGCAATCAGGGAAAGCCAACGTAAATACAACAGCTTTTTCATGGCCATGGAGGCCAGATTTAGCACTAATCCACAATAGCCTAATACATGTATCATAAGGCTTTCATCATTATTTTCTCCGTACGATTTAGCACTGACATAGACTGCGGGGGCGAGGCATCATCAAAGCCCAGCTTATAGTATAACTTATGTGCCTTAGGCATAGACATGGTCGTTTGTAACCAAAGTTCCTTTGCCTGATTCTCCTTACATCTGGTGATACATCGCTCAATCAATTGGGTAGCGATCCCATTTCCTCTGTGATAAGGCGCTATAAATAGCTTGGCAAACTCGAAGCTGTCTTCATCCAGTCTTTTTAGGACCACACAGCCTACTGCCTTGCCTTTATACATAGCAAAAAAGAGGAAACCTCCTTGCATGATGTAAGCCTTATCAGGATGGTTAAGCGTAAATATATCTTCCTCCTCTAGTTCTCCATCTAACACATCTCGTAACCAGGGTTCCGCCAGATCAAAGAAACTTTGCTTTAGGCTCGGCCGATAATCAACTATGGTAATTTCTTCCTGTATACCTTCCCTCACCCTTTCATCTATAGGTTTAAAGGAAGTAGCCTTATCCACTCTGTTAAGGATATTGATGAGATCCGGATGGCCATAGGTAAAGGTAGATTCAAGGGCTTGTGTGAAGGACAGCCAAAGAGGCTTAAGCTCCAGCAGAAGTCCCTGCCCCTCAAAGGATAGGGTAACTATCTTGGATCTTTTATCATTGGGGTTTACCTGAATATCTACCAGTGAGTTAGCTGTTAACTCCTTGAGAACATTCTTGACAGTAATATGACTAAAGCCAATAGAATCCGCTATTTCCATGATGGTTAGCGGCTTACTCGTATTGGCCAGGGCATAGTAGACAGGAAACCAACTTGCCTTAAAGTTGATGCCCGCATCCTGATAAATCTTATCCCCTGAACTGTATAAGTTCTCACTAATCCTACGGAAGCGTGTGGCTCCTGCTAAAGAACCAAGTTTACTTAGTATCTCAGTCATCAATTCAATTTACAAAAGTCATTTTACAATTTTATGAAATGTATTTCATAAATGCCAGAATATTCTATTTATGAGGGGAGATAATTACTTAGAAGCCTATCTATAGCTGGGCAATCAGCTGGCAAATCCTTGCAGGTTAAATGGCTTTCAAACTCTTTATGTAGAAATGTATAGTTTAACAGGCTAATTGCTGGATATTTCCTAATGGTAGGGACTCCCTGATTGATTACTTCTATGGGAAAATATCGGATCTTCATATACAACTTAATGGCACATTCATATAAATACTACCTGAGAAAAGCGCATAGATATTTAGGCATATTTCTGGGCATACAGTTTCTCGCCTGGACCATAGGCGGTCTATACTTTAGTTGGACGGATATTGACGAGATTCATGGAGATCCATATCTGGCCCTGGATACCCCAACTTCTACTCATGTTCTGGATTCTATTTCTTTTCCCTCAGTGGAAGGAGTGCAAAGTCTTGAATTAAGGCAGGTACTTGGTGAGAGCTATTTCTGGGTGAATAATGAAATGCTGATCCACGCGCAAACGGGAGAAGTAAAACCTCCTATAACGGAGGCAGAGGCCATCCAGATTGCCAATTCATATCTAAAAGAGTCCCCCCCTATTCTGGAAACAACTCTACTAGAAGGCGTGGGTCCACATCATGAAGTAAGAGGAAGGGACTTCCCTCTGTGGGCTATTTCTTATGATCATCCTGATAAGTTGATCGCCTATGTTTCAGCCAAAGATGGAAGTTTTCAACGGATCAGACACAATTCCTGGAGATGGTTTGATTGGCTATGGATGCTTCACACCATGGATTATCAGGGAAGAGATAACTTTAACAACCTCCTCTTGAGAATATTCTCTTTACTAGGGTTGATCACTGTAACTTCCGGCTTTGTGCTATATGGGATTTCTTCTCCTTCACTTAGGAAGTGGCGAAGGAAGTTTTCTGCCTAGTTTCTATTCTAGCATATGGCTCACTCCTCCTTCTTCTTTGTATTTCTATAGGTTTGATCCACCATAGGGCCTGTTTTCATTCCTCCCATCAGATGAAGATGGATATGGAATACTGATTGTCCCGAATCCTCATTATTGTTCATGGCCAACCGGTACCCTGACTCATCTATTCCATATTTTTTGGCTAAGTCCCTCGCAACAATGAACATCTTTCCTATCAAGTGAGCATCTTCTTCTGTCAACTCATTAATGGTAGGAATGCGTTTCTTAGGGACAATCAAATAGTGCACAGGTGCCTGGCCTCCCAACGGAGTAAAAGCGATGATTTCTTCATCCTTATATACCACATTAGCCGGTAACTCTCCATCCCATATCTTCTCGAAAGGAGATTTCTGCACCAGCTTTTGCTCTTTCTTTAACTGGTATTCCAGGCTTTGTGAAAAGCCACAAATAGTAGTTCCCGAGAAGAAAAGAAGGAGATAAAGGAGTTGGGGAATTCTCATATTGATGAGGGTTAATTTCTCATGGCCTGAGGCCAAATGTCTTGACCTAAAGATACCTTATACCCTTCCCCAAACAAAAAGCTAAGTCTTATAACTGTATCTAGATAAGACCATCATTTCATATATCCCATCATTTTCATTTCCCCTCTTGGGAGGGGCTAGGGGTGGGTTAAGCGGCTAATAAGTCGAAGAATTCTATATCTAAACATAAGAGGTGATCCTATAGGTAAAAAGACTGAGTTCCGTAACCCACCTCTAAATCTCCTCCCAAGAGGAGACCTTTTCCTTATTTAGTTCTGTGGACTCTAGAGAGTCCAAGCTAATACCTTGTTAACACAGTGCACTAAAGTACTGGGCTCATAAATTTTTCGCAGAGCTATCGAACAGTAAAGAAGTCCTCACTCAAACCTATACCCGTCCCTAACCCACTTCCCATACAAATCCTCTAATCTATCCTTAACTTCTGATTCTACTGTAGAGAGATCATTCAACTCAGTTCTGTCTTTATCCATATCATAGAGCTCCCAGTCAGCATCTTTGTGGGCGACCAGCTTCCACTTTCCGTCGAGGATGGCTCGGTTGCCAAAGTGCTCCCAGGCAATTCGCCTTGAATGGGTTTCTGAGGCACCCATTAGGTAGTCTTTGAGGCTGATACCATCAGGTCTTTTGATGGCTAGATCTGAAGGGTAAGTAGCTCCAGCTAAATCAGCCAGTGTAGGCATGATGTCTATGACATGCCCCACCTGATGGCTAAGTTGCCCAGCCCGGATTCGCCTTGGCCAATGCGCGATGAAGGAGGTAGCTGATCCTCCTTCATAGGTATTCTTTTTATAGTACCGGAAAGGAGTACTAGAAACGTTGGCCCAGGGTTCATCATAGGCTATGTAAGAGCCCCTTGCTCCTATAGCCACATTGGGATCATGTAGCTTCCTGCCAGCTATATTTTCAGCACAGGCACCATTATCAGATAAAAAGATAACCAGGGTATTTTCATCTACTCCTTTTGCAGACAAGCTATTCATGACTTTCCCTATACCCCTATCCATGATGTTTACCATGGCAGCATAAGTAGCCATGAGGTCTATCCATTGTTGCTGTTCAGCTGCTGGAACATCTTCCCATGCAGGTAGTCCATCCGTTTTAGGAGAAAGGACAAATCCGTCTGGGAAAAGTGGAGAGGACTGTAAGCGTTCTGCCCTGGCATTTCTGATCTCATCCCAACCTACCGAAAACCGTTCTCTGTATTTGACGATTTCCTCTTCCGGCGCATGCATGGGCCAGTGTGGAGCTGTATAGGCTAAATAGAGGAAGAAGGGCTGATCTTCTGGTGCATCCTCCACAAATCTGACTGCATGATCTGTAAAAGCATCCGTCATGTAGAAGCCACTATCGGGAGGTGTCCAGGAAGCATCTCCCATAACCATCTCCCTTACCCTAGGTTGGTTAGTGATTAACTCATAATAGCTACTGGCTCCACTAATAAGCCCGAAGTAATCATCAAACCCTCTTTTCATGGGCCAGTATTCTGGTTTTTCGCCCACGTGCCATTTTCCAGACATATAACAGTTATACCCACTACCTCCCAAAACTTCAGCCAATGTTGCACTACTATCGGTGAGAAAGCCCTGATAAGGTCCCAGCTCAGGGGAAGCGTCTATGCTGGAAACCATCTTCCCTATTCCTGCTCTGTGTGGGTACAAGCCCGTGAGCAAAGACGCACGCGTAGGGCAGCAACGAGCTGCATTGTAAAATCGGCTGAAGATGATCCCATTTTCTCCCAGACTGTCCAGAAAAGGGGTGGGGATTTCACTTCCATAGATTCCCAGGTCTGAGAATCCCATGTCATCGGCCATGATGAGGATGATGTTAGGCCTTTCGTCAGCATTCTCTGGTCTATTCTCCTGACAGCCCAGAATCAAACTGAGAAGAATAAAGGTCAGAAGAAGGCTTAAGGCTATGTTCTGCTTCCTGTACATCAGTATGTCTTATATTTCTGGATGATAGCTAAGGCTTCTCTACAAGTTTCCGTAATCCAATCCCAGTTCTTCTCGGCTATTACTTCTTTGGGGAAGAGTTTTGAGCCCATACCTACACAAGCGGCTCCAGCCTCAAACCATCCTTTCAAATTTTCTTCTGTAGGTTTTACCCCTCCTGTAGGCATAATCATGCTCCAGGGCTGAGGGCCTTTGACGGCTTTTATGAAGGAGGGACCTCCTAAAGTAGAGCCTGGAAATATCTTGACGATCTCTGCCCCAAGTGATTCTGCCTGAGAAATCTCAGAAGCCGTTCCACAACCTGGAGCCCACATGATCTTTCTCCTGTTACAAATGGGCGCCATTTCTGGATTCAGGATGGGAGACAAGACAAAATTAGCTCCTAGCTGGATGTACAAGGCAGTGGTAGGTGCATCTACTACTGAGCCTACGCCCATGATGAGGTCAGGTGTCTCCTCCTTAGCCCATTTCACTAGCTCACCAAAGACCTCATGTGCGAAGTCGCCCCGATTGGTATACTCAAAGAGTTTTACGCCACCTGCATAACAGGCTTTCAACACTTGCTTGGTCACTTCTATGTCGGGATGGTAGAATAAGGGTAGCAAACCCGAATCCAATAAGCCCTGAACTACCTGTACTTTTAAGAATCTAGCCATAATCTTTATCTTGAAACTCTACCTGAAGCATCTCCTGTCATCAGTTTTTCTACCTCTTCTACGGTAACTCGGTTGTAATCTCCATACAAGCTGTGCTTCAAACAGGAAGCCGCAACTGCAAAATCAAGGGCTCTTTGGTCGTCATCTGGGTAAGTTAGTAGACCATAGATAAGTCCTCCCATAAAGGAGTCTCCGCCCCCTACTCTATCTACTATGTGCGTCATTTGGTAAGTGGGTGCCTGAAACAATTGGTTGCCATCCCATAAGACGCCAGACCAACTATTGTGAGAAGCGGAAATAGATCCTCTCAGGGTAATGATCACCTTCTTGGCTCTGGGGAATTTCTTCATGAGTTGCTTCCCCACAGATTCATAGGCTGCAGCATGTACGGTATCCCCCTGAGTTACATCCACTCCTTTAGGATGGATCCCGAAGACTTTCTCAGCATCTTCTTCATTTCCCAGAATGATATCACAACCTGCCACCATTTCTTCCATGACTTCATGCGGTTGTTTGCCATATTTCCAGAGCTTTTTTCGGTAATTCAGGTCGGTAGAAACGGTTACGCCCATTTCGTTAGCTTTGGCTACTGCTTCCAGACTGGTATCTGCCGCTCCCAGAGAGATGGCTGGCGTAATACCCGTAACATGAAACCAGTCCGCCCCTTCAAAGACCTTTTCCCAGTTCACCATACCCGGCTTGATCTGAGAAATGGCGGAGTTTGCCCTATCGTAAAGCACCTTGGAGCCCCTTTGCATAGCACCTGGCTCCAGGTAGTACACCCCCACTCTATCTCCTCCTCTGATGATGTGGGAGGTTCCGACATTATTGGCTCTCATATTTCTTATCACTGCCTCCGCTATGTCATTCTCTGGAAGACGGGTTACATACTCGGATTGGAACCCATAGTTAGCTACGGAAACGGCCACATTGGCTTCACCTCCCCCGAAAGTTACATTGAACTGGGGCGCCTGAGTAAGTCTCTGGCCTAATGGAGCTGAGAGACGAAGCATGATTTCTCCAAAGGTGACGATCTTTTTCATAGGAAGAGAGGGATGAACTAGCATGAAAATAGGGTGGCCAAGCCTCCCCTACACTTGTTAGGAGATAAGCCTTAGAAGATGATACCAGTGAATGTTCAGACAGATTGAATTAACAAAAGATTAACAAGTCAGCTTTCAACTTTTCAGCTATTTCCACCATCCTATTCTCTGTAATGGAGGGAAAACTTTCCTCTTTCCATCAGAAACTAACTATTTTTGATTTCGCGGGAATATTTTGACCCATTGGCTTGTCTAACCATAAAACGATCCTATGAAAATCATTCGAATCATACTGATAACCGCTTTTGCAGCTCCCATTTTTGGATTCTCACAAACCACACAAGGAGAAATCCAATTTGATGAGACCATTAATCTGCATAAAAGAATCCCACCAGAAAGAGAGCAATTCAAGGAAATGATTCCTGAATTCAGATCTTTTGCCAAGGTACTGTACTTCAACGAAGAAGTAAGTAGTTGGCAGTCTTCTGAAAGAGAGATAGAGGGGCAAGAGCCTATAGGGGGCCCTGGAGGAGGAAGAATGAGAATGCGCTTTGCAGGAGCCGGAGGAGGTATGAATAGCAATGTATTCACCAACCTGAAAGAAGGAACCCGAGTGGACCAAAGAGATATGTTTGACAAACAGTTTCTGGTAACGGGAGAACCTGAGGCCTTTGAATGGAAAGTAAATCCAGAACAGAAGCAAATCCTCGACTATATCTGTATGAAAGCTACCTTCCAGGATTCCAGTAGAAAGATTGTAGCCTGGTTTACTCCTCAAATCCCTGTGAGTGCAGGCCCGGGAAGACTGGGAGGACTTCCGGGAATGATACTGGAGGTAGATTATAATGATGGAGAAAGAATGGTCAAGGCAGTGAGCGTTTCTGAAGAAGCTCCTGAACCTGAAACCCTGGTGGCTCCCAAGAAAGGAAAAAAGGTAACCGAAGAAGAATTTCGTGAAATCAGAGAGGAAAAAATCAAGGAGTTCCGCGAAATGAATGGAGGTGGCGGTAGGAGAACGATTCGCATTAACTAAGTAATACACACATCATAATCGCACGCTATATGATCAGGAAAATTACCTGTCTGATTTGGGTATTTCTCTCTGTCTGGGGAACGCATGCCGTTAAGGCACAGACCTTCCAAATAGAAGGAAGCATAGTAGACTCCACTAAGTCTCCCCTATCAGGTGCTACAGCAGTACTACTTCAAGCGGAAGATTCTGTCATGAAGCACTTCTCCTTTACAGGAAAGGATGGTAGCTATTTCATGAAAGGAGTTACCCCCGGAGATTATTTGCTGCAGGTCTCCTACCTGGGATACCTCACCTACTTCAAGCCCCTGGCGGTAAACAAGTCAGAAAAGCTTTCCCCTATTACCATGACCCCTCAGGATCAGAGTCTGAATGAGGTCATCATAGAAGGGGAAAGAACGCCCATTTTCCTGAAAAAGGATACCATAGAATATAATGCAGAAGCCTTTAAGGTACAGCCTAATGCTACAGTGGAAGATCTCCTCAAGCGTCTTCCGGGAGTGGAAGTAGAATCAGATGGTTCTGTAAAAGCACAAGGGGAAACCGTTCAACGAGTTACAGTGGATGGAAAGGAATTCTTTGGCAATGACCCTAAGCTGGCTACCCAAAATCTTCCTGCAGATGCCGTAGATAAGGTACAGGTGTTTGACAGACAGTCAGACCTTTCTCAGTTTACGGGAATAGATGACGGAAACAGGGAAAAGACCATCAACCTAGAGCTAAAGGAGGATAGAAAGAATGGGTTGTTCGGTACTATCACAGCAGGATATGGTACGCAGGGCAGAACCGAAAACAAAGCCAGTGTCAATAAATTCTCCAAGAAAACTCAGCTATCCTTCCTGGGTATGTATAACAATACCAACCGACAGGGATTCTCCTTTGAAGACTATATAGGGTTTCAGGGCGGCATTGGCTCCTTTAGCAGAGGAGGCGGAGGCAGGAGCATACGAATAGGAGGAAATAATAGCACCGGCCTACCGATAGGTGAAGATCTGAGCAACGGCTTTGTGACTACCGGAGCTACAGGGCTTAACTGGAACCAGGATTTCAGCAAAAAGACACGACTTACCCTCAGTTATTTCTACAACTCAGTGGAACGGGATGTAGCCTCAGAGTTGGTTAGGCAGAACTTCCTGGAAACGGGCAATTTCAGCTATGATGAGGTTTCCGACAGGCTTAATACCAACCAGAACCATAGAACCAATCTAAGACTTACTCACAAGATTGATTCTACTCAGGAGATCATTCTTAGCGGGAACCTGGGATTTACAGATGGTGAATCTAGCAGCAGCACCTCTTCAAGGACCTTAAGTGCTGAAGGGGAACTGGAAAACACTTCTGAGATCCAAAATGAAAATGAAGGACAAAGATGGTCGGGAAGTGGCGAACTGAGCTATCGGAAAAAGCTCT
The DNA here is from genome assembly GCA_038520955.1 of Bacteroidota bacterium. GTDB lineage: Bacteria > Bacteroidota > Bacteroidia > J057 > J057 > JBCBKZ01. Next base: position 17,673 of record JBCBKZ010000018.1, read on the forward strand.
CTAAACCTGGAAGAAATCTGGTTCTTTCTGCCAACGCCAGTTTGGTGGATAATGATAGAGACCTGGATGTCTTCAATGAAAATGAATTCTATGAAGCTGGGGCACCTGATAGCACCCTCCTCCAACAACAAGATCAGATTCAGCGAACGGATCAGTTTAACTATAGAACCAGCATCTCCTATACTGAGCCCCTTGGCAACAGAACCTATCTGGAATTAAATCTCTCTCAGAGAAACTATAACAATCAGGTAGATCAGGAAGTATTTGATCTATTAGATGATCCTAACAATGGCACTATAAGCATTTTCAATCCGCGATTAAGCAATGCTTATGAGAGCGATTACAACTATCAGCAGGCAGGGTTAAATTATAGAATAGTGAGAAACAAGGTAAACTATACCTTAGGTTTAAGTGGTCAAAGGTCCAGGCTTACGGGAGAGCTTCCCTTAATCAATGCTGATATAGACAATGAGTATTACTTCCTTCTCCCTTCAGCCCAAGTAAGGTTTGATATGGGGACAGCTAAAAATCTGTTCCTAAATTACAGAACCCGGGTAAATGAACCATCCATAGAACAGCTACAGCCCGTAGTAGATAATACAGATCCTTTGAATCTGTACATAGGAAATCCAGACCTGGACCCAGCTTATACACACACCTTAACAGGTAGATTCCTTTCGTTCTCACAGTTTAACTTTACCAGTCTGTTCGCTTTTTTCAGGCTTAGTTATACGGAGAATAGCATCATTAATACCACCACCATTAATGAGCAATTTATAAGGACCACCAGGCCGGTAAATGTAGACAACACTTTCTCAGCCAATACCTTTGCCTCCTACTCTACCCCTATCAAGTCCCTGAAGATCAATGTAAGGCTAAACACCAACCTCACCTACAATAGAGACATACAGTTTCTCAATGATAGAGAAACGCCTACTAATAGATTCATTATGGCTGGCGGGCTTAGGATAGACAACCGAAAGAAGGATGTTTTGGATATAGCCATAGGGACTAATATCAGCCAGACCCTTACCACCTATGATGATGCGGAAACGGCAGATCAAACCTTCCTGAGTCAGCGTTACTATGCGGAACTAGGACTTTTCCTGGGTAAAAAGTGGCGCCTGGGAAGTGAAATCAACTATCGTTTGTATGATGGAGACGGCTTTGGTGAGCAAGAGGCTATTCCTATTTGGCAAGCTTCTCTTTCC
>JBCBKZ010000190.1:0-8667 GCA_038520955.1 Bacteroidota bacterium
CTTCTGAGATTAGAGACACTCTCACCCCCATACGTCTTGCGCATTCTTTGATTGATTACCTCCAGGTCCTCTACATATCTTCTCTGGGTAATCCCCAGGTTTCTATCAATAAAAGAAACTTTCTCACTAAGCTCCATCCATTGGGGTTCCAGTCTTTTAATCTGGTTAACGAGGGCCAGATCTTCTCTTCCACAGCCCATAAAAAGTAGGATACTGAGTACGAAGAGAATTGGATATAGAGAAATACGATGTCGTTGCATGCCTAAAAACTATTTAGTCTACCTCCATCAACGGGTAGATTGACGCCATTAATATACGCAGCAGAAGGCGAAGCCAAAAAAGCAATTGCGGCAGCCGTCTCTTCAGGATCTCCAAACCTTCCTGCAGGTACAGAATCCTGCCAAAGCTGCGTCATTTGATCCTCACTGATATTGGCTTTTTCTGCTCTGGTTTTAATAAGTGAGAATAGCCTATCTGTTTTGGTGAAGCCCGGCAGCACATTGTTAACTGTAATCCCGAAAGGCGCTACCTCTCTTGCCAGGGTCATGGCCCATGAATTCACGGCTCCACGAGTAGTGTTAGATACACCCAGGCCCGGAATAGGTTCTTTTACTGAGGTGGAAATAATCTGAATAATCCGTCCGTAAGCAGCTTCTTTCATGCCTGGGAGAACTGCCTGTGCCAGCACCTGATTACAAAGTAGGTGCATATGCAGGGCTCTCAGGAACTGTTCGGAAGTAGCTTCTGTGATAGGACCTCCGGGAGGGCCTCCGGTGTTATTGATAAGGATATGGATGGGATTAGACTCGGAAAGAAAATCTGACACTACCTCCTTTAGTAGCTCTGGTTGAGTGAAGTCTGCTACAAGGTATTGGTGGTTCTGTGAAGAGGGCGTTGGAAGTTCTGTTAGAACCGTCTGAAGAACTGTTTCATTCCTGGCTATGAGAACGACTTCTGCTCCCAAGACGGCAAGTTCTATGGCAGCCGCTTTTCCTATTCCCTGTGTACTTCCACATACGAAGGCTCTTTTCCCTTGAAGGTTGATATCCATGGATTCAGATTTTGAGCCGAAGGTAAGAAATAATTTCAGGGGAAGGGATTTCTACTCCACTTCAACTGTGCTAAAGTAGAAATGCGAAATCTTTACTTTGGTGGGCGCATGCTTACACATGGATGAATTAGCTAGAAATTTCCAGGAACTATTCAGCAATAAATCTTATTTAGATTCCATTAATAATTAATAATGCCATAACATTTATGAAGCGGTTATATAGAAGCTTACGTCTAAGCCTAATAGTGGCCTTGTTCTTAGTAATAGGATGTTCCTCCGGAGTAACTGAAGAATCAAATTCTCAGTCGGTAGGAGCGAATTCTTCAGCAGTGGTTGATGTTCAGGTGAAAGAAGTGCTGGATGGATATTTGCAAGTGAAAGATGCCCTCGTACAAACGGATGGCGAAGCGGCAAGTAAAGCTGCTCAGGAACTTTCTGATCTTTTAAAAAATGAAACAGAAGGTGTTTTGGGAGACCTTCATTTTGATGCCAGGCAAATTGCAGGTATGACAGATGCGGAAACACAGAGAGTACAGTTTGAAAGCCTTTCAGACAATGTGTATTCCCTACTGAAGAGTACGTCTGGCCTGGGGATGCCTGTTTATCAGCAATACTGTCCTATGGCATTTGATAACAAAGGTGCTGCCTGGCTAGCCGTGGAAAAAGAAGTTAATAATCCCTATTTCGGCGATAGGATGCTCCACTGTGGAAGGGTTCAGGAAAAACTTTAATGTTTGCGAACCAATCCTTGTACAAGAATTGGCTCAAATTTCTCCCGGATTAATCTGTATTTTCCGTAGATGAATCCCCTCTCCACCTATATCCAGTCTATACTCCCTAAGATTAGTGAGGATTCCTTAGCTGTGATAGAGGAAACTTTCCAACTCGAAGAGCGGGGAAAAGGGGAATTGTTACTTCGGCAGGGTGAGGTCTGTAAGGATCTTTATTTTCTGGCTGATGGAATCTGTCGTTCCTATTCCATCAAGGATGGAAATGATATTACTACCTGGTTCAGTTTTAAAGATGATTTCATCACTTCTTTTACCAGCTTCTTCCCAAAAGAGCCCAGCTATGAGAGCATAGAGATGCTTAATGATGGGACCTTATACAGGATCAGTTATGAGAAGTTGATTGACATCCGAGAGAGTTCTCGCGAATTCGAAAGAATGATTAACCTCTTTAGCTTACAGTATACCGTCCGATTGGAAAAACGCCTTTTCCATCTTCAGACTCAGACTGCCTCCGAGAAATACCAGCTTATTTTAAGCCAGCAGCCACATCTGGTGAAATTCATTCCTAATAAGCATCTGGCCAGCTACCTGGGTATTTCCAGAGAAACCCTTAGCAGAATTAAGTCCAGCATTAGCTGATGATTCTAATACCCACTGAAGTAGCCATATAATTGATAGATAAATAAAGCTATTCCCGCAAGTACCAGATACCAGTTCACGGCCTTATAAAAAGCTGGGAACTGTTTGTGCTTTCGCGAAAGCGTGATAATGAAGACGATTGGGATCAAAGCCAGTACCTGCCCAATTTCCACACCAAGGTTGAAGCACAGGATCTTTGCTAAGAACTGCTCTTGCCCTATGTCAAAGGACTGAAGTCTGGTAGAAAGCCCAAAGCCGTGAATCAGCCCAAAAATCCCTACCATGAGTAGTAGATTCGGCGATTTTATGTTCAGTTTCTCAAAACCACCTAGGTTCTCAAATCCCTTATACAACACACTCAAAGCGATGACGGCATCCACCAAGTGTTCGTCTGCCGTAATGCCGGCATAAGTCGCACTAATCAACGTAATACAGTGTCCTATGGTGAACACTGTGATAAACTTTAAGATGTCCTTAAAGCTGTTTAGGTAGAAGATGACCCCTGCCAAAAAAAGCAGATGATCATAGCCTGTGAGCATATGTGTGGCACCTACCTGTATGAAAGCCCACAAACCACCTGTACGTAAAAGCTCCTGATCAGCACTTGAAACCCCATGAGCGAATCCCACTAGGGGGAGGAGAATTAATAAGAGGGCTAGTGCTTGTTTTTTATTTATCTGCTTCATGAATCCATTTTTCTGAAGAACAAGAATAACACCCCAATGATTAGTATGCTAGCTAATACAAATCCCCATGTTGGAATCCCTTCCTCATGATCATGGTCGTGATGGGTGTGTGTACTACTGTCATGCTTGTGGGTTACCTCAAAAGTAAGCGTTGCCCATTTAGACTCATGAGTTAATTCATCACTACCGGAAATGGCCACCATATAAATGGTGCGCAGGTAGTAGACTCCGTCTTCAGGTAAATCTATCTCTACTATACCTTGCTCATTGGTGCGTAGTTGCTGTCCACTAGTATGGGTATGTTCCTCTCCGTCATGATCGTGAGAATGCGCTTCCCCATCATGATCATGCGAGTGTGCTTCTCCCTCATGTTCATGTGAGTGTTGCTCTCCGTCGTGAGCATGATCGTGCTGAGAATGCGCACTTGTGATATAGTCGGCATAGACTAGCTGGTTAGGGAGCGGTTTCCCGTCTAAGAGGAGCTGTACAGCTAACTTCTCACCGCTGTATTTCTCATAAGGATTAGCTAGAGGAACAAACTCTATGGGATAGCCAAGTACAGTATTCCAATCATCAGTCTTTACATAGCCAACCTGATAAATGGCTTTGATATGTTTTTGATAGCTCTCTACTGCATCTTGATTTAATAAATCATTATCAGTTCGGTATGCTAGCATATCCAACACCCCATCATGTTCCAGGTAGCTATTGAAGTCATCAGCGGCCAGTTCTATGTTTCTGGCTTTAGTGGAAACTCCTGCTACATACGTTCCTGCAGCACCCGTTTTAAAGGTTAACTGGGTGATAGTGCTGTCCTGGTCTTGCCATTGACTTGGATCGATGGCTACTCTTTTTCCCAGACCTACGAGAGAAGCGTCCAGCATTCGATCACGCGTAATGATATTTTCGCTCTTCTCAAAAGTTCCATTGTAAAGGCTTAAGCTCGCTTCTTGGTAGGCCTGTAAGAAGTAAGTTTCCATTTTTATATACAGATCGTGGCTGCATAATAATAGGAAGGCTACTAGTAGGTAGAGGGGGCCATAAGGGTTAGCCTTCCCTCTTTGGGAGTTTGCTTTCGAATGTGGGTTCATGCTTTGTTGCGGTTCAGTCATATTTGTTCTGTACACCTATCATAAGTACGAATGTGATGGTGGTGTTAGATGTCCATAAATATAAGGCCTCTCAAAGACACTAAGTGCCCTTTAGGCTAAAAAGTATTGAATCCCCATCTACTCCTGATTTCCAGAGAACCCTTTAGCAAGAATAAGGGTGTCATTAATTGACATTTATCACAAATTTTGGTCCTCCCCAGCAGTAAACTTGTGTAAAGCTTAGTGATAAAACTTTTTGACCATGCAGAAATACCTGATTATTGGGGCAGGTCCTGCCGGACTGGCTGCTGCCGTAGCCCTGAAGAAAGCTCATATACCATTTGAAATGGTGGATGCCGGAGACAAGGTGGGAGGCATTTGGGACATAGAGAGGAAGGAAACTCCTATGTACAAATCCGCACACTTTATTTCTTCCAAGACCCTCTCAGGATTTCAGGACTATCCCATGCCGGAAGAATATCCTGACTACCCCAGTCATTCTCTGGTACAGTCCTATATAGAAAAATTCTCAGATCATCATAGATTAGAACCCTTTGCCAGATTTAAGACAAGAGTAAAGGAGATGAAGCCAGTGGAGGATAAATGGGAAGTTAGATTTGAAGATGGCTCCCAAAAAACCTACCAAGGCGTTATCTGCGCTACAGGTATAACCTGGCATCTAAACCATCCTCAAATTGAGGGAGAATTTGAAGGGGAGTATATACACAGTTTTGCCTATAAGGATTCCAGTGTTTTTAAGGGTAAAAGAGTGCTCATCATAGGGGCAGGAAATTCAGGCTGTGATATTGCCTGTGATGCAGCCAAGGAGGCAGATAAAGCTTTTATCAGTCTGAGAAGAGGCTACTACTTTCTTCCAAAATATACCCTGGGGATGCCTTCGGATCTCTTCAAGGAGAAATTCAGCATTCCATTCAAAGCACTGGATACCCGTATTTCAGAGTTTCTGTTAAATAAGGTATTTGTAGGGAAATTGAGCCATTTTGGGCTGCCTGAACCGGATCATAGATTGATGGAATCTCATCCCATCATGAATAACCGCTTGTTACATTACCTGGGCCACGGGGACATCATTGCCAGGAAGAATGTATCTTCTTTCGAAGGGAAGGAAGTCATCTTTGAAGATGGAAGCAGAGAGGAAATAGACCTCATCATAGCTGCTACAGGTTACAAGCGGATATTCCCTTTTCTTTCAGAAAATCATGTAGACTACCAGCCAGATGATAAGGAAGTAGACCTATACCTGGAGATTTTCTCCAAGAAGTATGATAATCTCTTTTTCATAGGGGGAATAGAAGTGGCCTCCGCCGTATTTGGATTGTTTAGCCTACAAGGACAGGCCATAGCGTCTTATCTGAATGCTCAGGAGCAGGATAGTGCCCCATACCAGAAGTTTCTTAAAGAGAGAAATCAGAAAACAGTAAATCTGAAAGGAAAAAGTAAGTATGTGGATTCCATGCGCCACAAAAGGTATGTGGACAAGGAACGCTATAAGAGTATTCTTACCAATCAAATTAATGCCTTTGCCCAATGAAAAAGATCCTGGAAAAACAGTGGGTATTTAATGCTACCCTAAAGTTCCTGGCATTCCTTGCCAGAAGAAGTGCGTTTGATAAGCTTACCCGTTGGGCAACTACCCAAACTGCCAAACTCAATATTCTATTGAATAAGCCAAAGCCTTCTACCAGTGTACAGGAATTGGCAGATACCTGGCAGCAGTTAATGCCGCTGGATGGTCGGCATTTCTTCCCCATCAAAGAAGTAACAGCAGACACTGCCTACACAGAAATCCATCTTCATTGCCCTCTTAGGGGAAGCGGGGACGCCCATGCCTGCTATAAACTCATGAACTATGACAGAAAGCTGATGGAGAAGGCTGGTGGCCAACTCATTGTGTTAGAATCTCAGTCAAATTCAGGTAAGAGTTACTGCCGATTAGCTATCAGGAAAAAGGCCGTTTCTGTAAATGACCTGATACCAGCTCATAAAAAGTAAATTTCTCTAAAGAAGTACTCTTTTAGGGCAGGGCAAAAGTTACCAACGCATCTCCTTCTTTAGTTTGGAGCTTTCCTCCTCCAGTGGCTAAAATGGAAATGTATTGTTTCCCGCTTAGTTCATAAGTAGAAGGAATGGCATAACCACCAAATGGGAGGTCATATTCCCATACTATCTCCCCAGTCTCTATATCAAAGGCTCGGAATTTCTCATCTCTGGTAGCCGCAATGAACAGGAGGCCTCCCTTGGTTACTATGCTTCCTCCAAAGTTTTCAGATCCTGTGGGCGGAAGTCCCTTTTCCAGTAATTCAGGGTATGTACCTAAAGGGACTTTCCACTGAATCTCACCTGTGTTCATATCCAGGGCGACCAAAGCACCCCAGGGAGGTGTAGTAGCTGGGTAGCCATCTTCATCTAGAAAGCGGTTATATCCCTTGACTGAATAGGAAGGCTTCTCTTCTTTAGTGGTTAGACCTGGATATTCTCCAGCTTCTCTGTTCATCAGAAAGTCAGTTAACGCTCTTAACTCATCTCCTTCCAGTTGGGAGAAAGCGGGCATGGCACCCCTTCCCTGGGTGATCACTTCTGCTACTTCCTCAGGAGAGGCATATTTTTGGGGAAGTTGGTCCAGACCGGGCTGGGTATCATTTCCCTTTCTGTCTGCTCCATGGCAGGCTACACAGCCAGTTTGGAGGTAAACGGTTTGACCGGGATGAGCTTGCTTTCCATCAGCTGATTTCTTTTGATTGTTATTGATCATCTCTATGTGCCAGGCGATCTGGTTGGTATTGATGAATAGCCAGTTTTTCTCTGGATGATAGGAAGGCCCTCCCCATTCTCCTCCACCATGAAGACCATAGTAAATAATTCCCCTTTCAGACGGGGCATCATAGCGACCTAAATCCGCATTTTCTATTCTGGCTACAGCACTTGTATGCGCACTTTCTGAAAGGGTAGAAGCATGACTTAGTTTCATTTCCTGCCTGGAGAATGGCTCAGGCCAGTTTACTATTGGCTGAGTAGGATAGGAATTTTCTCCCGGTAGCACACTCTGTTTGACGGGTACCTCTTCCACGTCTGAGAGTAATTCTCCGGTTAGGCGGTTAAAGATGAAGGTATCGCCCGTTTTGGTGATCTGTATAGCTGCTGGTACCTCCTTCCCCTTTACCGAAACCTCTGCTAGCACCGGCGCACAAGGAATGTCTATGTCCCACAAGTCGTGGTGTACGATCTGGTAATGCCACGCTCTCTCTCCGGTACTGGCCTTGAGGGCTACCACGCTATTCCCAAACAAGTGCTCTCCCTCATTGAATGGGCGATAAAAGTCTCCTTTTGGCTGACCTGTCCCAAAGAGCACAAGGTCGTTTTTCTCATCTACTGAAATACCTCCCCATACATTTACCCCAGCTCCTCTTTTCCAGTAATCAGGATCTCCATAAGTAACATGTCCGAACTCGCCTTCATGTGGGATGGTATTAAACTTCCAGACTCTTTCACCAGACTGTACATCGTAGGCAGCTACATGAGAAGTAGCAGACCAACTAGAAGCTCCCACTATGACCAGGTCCCCCACTACTACTGGGCTGGAAGAGACTGTAATTCCCATCTTTTCCGGTGGGAGATGATGACCCTCATTCATATCCACTCTCCCTTCATTCCCAAAATCTTCAAACGGACGTCCTTCTTTAGCATCAATAGCGATCAAGAGATTTCCCGCACAGAAGAAAATTCTTTCTTCCATGCCTTCTGTCCAAAGGGCCACCCCTCTATTAATGTTCATGTACTCAGGACGTTCCTTCCTATCGAAGTTGGGCTTGTAACGCCATCTCTCTTTCCCACTCTCAGCTTCTAGTGCTATAAGCTCCTGATAACCCGTAGTGAAGTACATACTTCCATCCATCACGATGGGGTTACACTGGTTATGCACCTCAGAACCTGAGTTATATGTCCAGACAGCTTGTAGGTCCTTTACATTATCTTTGTTGATTTGAGCCAAGGTAGAGTAATGAGTAATCCCGGGATCCCCTCCCGTTACTTGCCAACTGGTATAGGGATTCGTCCCTTCCTGAGTTCCTTCACAGCCTGATAGGATCAGACTTATCATCAGGGTGAGGGAGAAAGCGGAGTAGAAAAGTGTCGGTGTATATTTCATGAGGGATATCTAAAGGGCTTGTGATATGAGATAAAAAACCAGGCTAATAGGGAAACCTAAGTCATATTAAAATTATCTAATATTTAAGGGGAAGCGCAAACTCATTTTGGCTTGAAAGGGTATCATTCAAGCTGAACACATAAAAAAAGAAAGTGCCTCCTATCTTTCGGCTTCAGTAATTAGCTCCGTAGTTCGTTTTCTTAACTGGGCTAATATCTCTGAATGACTTTCCGAGTCTATCAGATTATGTGTTTCCATGGGGTCTGCTGTCAGGTCATACAGCTCCTCCACAGAGGTGTCGATG
>JBCBKZ010000191.1:0-8565 GCA_038520955.1 Bacteroidota bacterium
CCTTTCTCACGAATCGTGAGAAAGGCCCACATGATTGCCTATCAGCTGCCCATACCAATAGGCAGCTACTTTATCTTCATAATCTGCAACGGAAATTTTCTGGTAGTCAGGCGTTTGCTCAGTCTGGCAAGAGAGCAATAACAGAGCCATGCTAAGCACAGCTCCCCATGGAAGTAAGTGTTTCATAGTAGAAGTCCTCTTTAGGAGAAGCTAGTTCACACGCTTCTCCATTTGTAAGAGAGAGGCTCTGATGCGGTTCCTACTGATTTTGTAGTCGGAGGAGGAGATTACACCCTGGGTATTATCACGATTTAGGGCGTTTAATTGTGCTGTGAGAAGGAGGAGTGTATCCGATCCTAACTTGAACGCTTTCTTTCGAGATTCCTTAAAGAAATCCTCGAAAGAAAGCGTTCGTAATGATTTCATTACACAAGTCTAGAACTTAAGTACGAAACTATGTCCGTTTCTCAACTTTCAGGCTGTAAGGAAGCCAAGGCAGCTACCAAATCCCTCAATTCTCTTTTGGTGAGAATGCTTCCCATAGGTGGCATGGATGAAGGGATAGAGGTTCTGCTTTCTATATCGGTCTTGGCAACTTGCGTAACTTCTTCTCCGACCTTAATGCTTAGGCTTTGACTATTTTCTGTCTGAAGGTAACCAGCTACAGAAGTTCCATCCTTGAGTTTCAGGTTAACCACCTCATATCCGGCGGCATAGGCAGCTGAAGGCGCTATCATGGATTCCAGCAATTTCTCCCTACTCAAACGAGCCCCAACACCCATTAAGCCAGGACCTGCATTTCCACCTAATTCAAAAATCGAATGACAACGCACACACTGTGCTCCTTCATGGGTGTAGAATATCCTACCTCCTGTCTGCGGATCTCCTCCATAGAGGGCTTCTGAGTAAGCTGAGATAGGATTGCTGGCATCCTTACTACCATGGTATGCTTGAAGCTTTTCCATCAGCTGAGGATTATTTTGTTTCTCCACGGCCTCAATCAAGTCCAGCTGAATTTCTGCTGCTACCCTTCCCTTACGGAGATTACCCATATAGAAGTCTAATACCTTCTGAGATTCAGGCCCCGTCATGCTTCCTAGGGCTGCAAAAGCAGCCTGCTTATTGTCAGTGGTCCCTCTTCTCAGGACGTCCTGGAAGAGAGGTACCGCTACGTCTTCCGATATCCCTGACTCTGGTAGGATCTCCAGGGCCGTGGATTTCACCTGGCTGTAGGAAGAAGCCATTCCCAGTTCCAGGGCCTCAGAGAGTAGCTCTGATTTCATGCTATTTAGACTGGCTAATGCTGCTTGTTGAGCGGCTCCGTCTGCATTGATTCTGATCAGGGCAAGAAGGGCATCATCTGCATCCTGTACGTTGAGCTTACCTGCAGCTTTAGCGGCGGCAGTTTGTACTTCTCCATTAGGATCAGCTAACCACAATCCTATTTTAGGTGCCAGAAGGGCATTCATGTCTATTCCTTCTCGTGTTACCTCTCCTCTATATCTACCATCTACCCTGTCCAGAACGGAGGGTTTCACCCAGGTAGAGAGAGCAGCAATAGCTTCTGCCCGCATTTCTGCTGGTGCCTCTTGCCTGCTCGCATATGCTGCCAGTAAGTTCAGGTTGTCTTCTCCACCTACCCTAAGGTTAGCATTGATAGCTCTGCGGATGAGCGCTTCGTTGGTAAATCTTTCGTCTTTCAGCGTTTCTGCCAATTGTGGTAAGGCTTCTTCTATGGAGAAATCATCGTTGATGGCCCTGGCAGCTTCCGCTACAATGTACTCTTCCTCATCTTGCAGGAAGCAGGCTACGCCTGGATCTTCCATTCTCCTTAGGGCCACTACTGCCGCTATTCTGGCAGATCTGTTAGGATGGCTACATAGGGAGGTAAGGGCATCTGTATTTCCTATTCTCCCTAAGGCAATCATCCCCGCATGTCTCAGCCAAAGGTCCTTATCTGCATTCTGAATCATGACCTCTATGATAGGCATGGTGGCAATTTGATCTTTGGTACGTCCGAGTGCTTCTAACGCAAACATCTTTACCCTTGGGCTTGGGTGCTTCAAGAGACCTAATAACTCATCTGAAGCTCCCCAGTACCTCACATCTCCAATGATTTTGGCTGCCTGTGCCTTTATCTCATCATCCTTGTCTGATAAAAGAGCAACCAAAGAAGCAGCATTCTCTCCTTTCTTTCTGGCAAACTGTCCTATCCCCCATATGGCATGTACACGAGCGAGTTGATTACTTGCGCTTTTGGCTACCTCATTCAAGGCGGCCAGTCCTTTCTTCCCTCTTTTGACCAGCTCAAACTGGGCCTTTTGGCGGACACGCATATCCTCATTTGCCAGATAGGTGGTCAACTGATCTATGGGGGTCTCAGTGAAGTTGCTTCCTAGAAGGCGCTTAGTCTCCACTCTGGCCGCGGCATTCTCTTCACCCGGCACGTCTAGTTTCCATAGTCTTCCCTCCTGATTGGTGTTCCATCCCATGATCCAGTCTGAAAAATAGAGTGCCCCATCCGGACCAAAGTCTATTCCCGTAGGTAGTAGGCCCTTCGCTATTTCTTTAGTTTCTTTCAAAGCAAAACCTGCACCATCCGGTTTTAGGGTAAAGGCATGTAAGGGAGAATTAGCAGGAGTTCCTCTAAACTCCGCCACAAAGAAGTGGTCTTTCCACTCTTCACTCAGGGCTGTTCCTGGATTATAAACTAGTCCGGTAGGGCCGTTGACGTAATTCTGTATACAAGGGAGGAAATAAGCTGCCTGACCATCCCACCTAGGGGTATGCATTTGCTCATCCATCCATACTTTATATTCATTGTTGTCGGGATCTGTGTATTTCCCGAATTGCCAATTGATGCGCCATCCTGTGTCTGAGCCATTGATGAGGTAAACCAAACGCTCTCGCTCACCTCTGTGGTCGCCATCATTGTCTTCCGTGATAAGGTTACCATACTTATCAAAGGTGAACTCATGTGTATTTCTCACGCCCATGGCAAATACTTCAAAGTTACTTCCATCAGGCTCACATCGGGCTATCACCCCTCGGTTCGGGTACTTCCAGTTTTTGCCCTCTTTATCTACCACATTCATTCCTATGTCTCCTATCCCCCACCAAATTCTCCCATCAGGGCCCATTTTAGCTCCAGACATTCCATGTGCTCCGAACCCTATATGAACGCCAAATCCATGGCTAATAGATTCTTTTCTATCAGCAATACCATCCTTATCATCATCACCTGTACGCCACATATCTGGCCCTACAGGGATGAACACTTCTCCATCATGTACTTCTATCCCATTAGCCAGGTCGGTAATTTCTTCATGGAAATCCACCAAATACAGTTGGGCTCTGTCAGCTACTCCATTTCCACTCTTATCTTCCAGGAACCATACTTCCTCTTTCTCTACCGTTAGATCTCGCCAGTCTTTAGTACTATCCTGATTCAGGTCTTCCAGGAATTTTTCTGCTGCCTCATTTTGAGTCTCGAAGGTTTTTCTCAGGAAGGCTCTCCTGTCTTCTACGGACTGGAAAGAGATAGACTGGGTCATCCAGTCTCTATGTCCGCGAATGTCAAACTCTGAATGCTGCAAACGATTTGCCTGCACATAGAATAGGCGACCTTTATCATCTATACTGATAGCTACAGGGTCTTTGATTAAGGTATCTGTAGCCCATAAGCTTAAATCCAGGCCGTCTGCTACCTCAACTGCGGCAGCTTCTCTGAGGTTTTCTGCTAACTCTTTTGCCAGTTGAGTATTTATCTCAATTACCTGGGGAAGGTATAAGTTTACCGGTGGAGAGGAACAGGAAAAAACGCCTGCTAACAATACTACCAGCACATATTTAATAGTGATCAATTTCATGGGTGTAGCCTTTCTGTATCTCATATGCAAAAATTACTATATAATCTCGGGTTTTCATAGTCCCTCCTGGAATCAGGAAAGAGGGTCTTCAAAAGAGAGCCAACTTGTTAGTCTGACAACTAAGGATTTCTTATCCATTCGTCGAAATAAACGGGCTTCATTTACTTGTAGAATACTGCTATTTATAAAATTACGAATTCTCGAATAAAGTTACAGATTTAGTGAGATTGCCTCCTCCGTTTTCTCCGTTATAATTAGGAATCCTGATGGATGCTTGATTTTTCTCCTTCCTGAGAATTATCTTGGGTTTCATTCATCAGACTGACTTATGAACCTTAGACTAAGTACCATCTTTCTGCTCATAGGTCTATTCTCTCTAATGGGAATGACCTGCACACTCACCCATTATAACCCAGAGCTTTATAAAAAGCCTGTTATTCTGTTTGGGGAAGGAGGCGGGTTTTCCGGTAAAGAAACTACCTACGCTCTCATCAAAAAGGGATATCTGTTTAAGAAAGTGGGAAGCGCGGAAGAATATGAACTTGTCCGAACAGTCCCGGTTGAAAACTGTCGGTCCATCTTCAAAAAGGTAAAAGCGCTTTCTCCCGCTATGCTAAGAACTCAGCAAGCTGGAAACATGTACCAATTCATGGAAGTCGAGGTAGAAAAGGAAACCTATAGAATGGTATGGGGAAATGAGGGGAAACCCGTGGACCCTGAACTTAAGGCCCTTTATAAGGAGCTCATAGGCCTTTATCAACAAGAAATGTAAGGAATAGGAATACGAATTAATTAACCCCATAGCTTCATTGACTAATTCAATGAGGCTATGGGGTTTCACTTATTATGCTATCACCTTGGACGGTTTGACATGCCCACTTCCCAGGGCTTTCAGCATTTTATAATGCTCTATAATGGCCACGCCAAAATACCTTTGCTTATGGTAGGGAAGCCCAAACTCCTTAGTAGTCTCTTGGACAATCTGGGAGATCCGGGGATAATGCACATGACACACATTCGGAAATAAATGGTGTTCTACCTGATGATTAAGTCCGCCAAAAATCCAGGTTACAAACTTATTTTTCATGGCATAGTTAGAAGTGGTCTCTAACTGATGTACCAACCAGTTTTGTTCTATATCCTGCTCCTCCTGCTCTAGGAAATGGATATCCGGCATGATATGAGCTAGCTGAAATACCATACTGAGGACAAAGCCAGTTACTACATGCATAGACAGAAACATCAGAAACAGCATGCCCCCAGAAATATCTGTTAGCAGAAGCGGAAGACCTACAATGAGAGAAAAATAGAAGGTTTTGCTAAGAATAATTAACCCAATATTTTGCACAAACTCCCAATCTGATTTGAGCAAGCCCATATTTCTATACTTGGTGATTTTCACAAAGTCTTTAGCAACGGCCCACATAAACGTCACTATACAGTAGAAGAAAGTGGCATAAATATGTTGATACTTGTGAAACCATTTCAAGTCCTGGTTAGGTGAGAACCGTAATACCCCAATAGGAGTAAGGTCTTCATCATTATGTTCAATATTCGTGTAGGTATGATGCAGCACATTATGCTGTAGCTTCCATGTGCGGGGATATACGCCTATGGCCAGGGGAGCCAGATGCATCACCCAATTGAGTCTTTTATTTGATGAATAGGATCCGTGCAGTACATCATGCATAACAGAGGTACCTATAACCGCTTTTCCTAAGCCCATACACATCCAAAGGAGAAATAATACTGGTAGACTTGTGATTCCAGAGAAAAGGATGAATAGGAAAGGGACAAAGTATATGGAAAGGGCCACAAGGGTCTTCAGGTACATATCCTGATTTCCTTTCTGGCTGAGATTATTGTCCTTAAAGTAGGCTCTTACTCGTTGTCTTAGTACAGCTGAAAATTCGCTGTTACGGGTCCGGGAAAACTTGTAACGAATCATTTTAGGGAGTTGAAGATAGAATTATTGACACACGTTAAGGTGTGCTGGTCACAATGTAGGAACCTAAGTTGACTGCACGACCCACATCCATTCTTAGCCCCCAAAGGATTCCAAAGACTCCAAATGATCAGTATGTAGTTTAGTCCGCCAGGTAGTTCTTCAACGCATATAGCTAATTATATGGGACTGTTCCAAGTAATTAGGCTTTATTTAACAGCTTATTTCTAAGTACAAACTTAAAATCCCAACTTCTTTAGATGGAAAAAATTCTAAGATATCCTCTCTAACTCCTCCAGCAGCCGCTCCCTATCCACTGGCACAACCCCTACCTTTTCACATACCAGCCCCCCAGCCAGATTGGCCATGGCCACTGCCTGGGGTAGGGATATACCGGCAGCCATTGCAGTGGCTGTTACCCCTATGACGGTGTCCCCAGCGCCTGAAACATCTGTTATGTTGCGATAGTGGGCAGGAAAGTGATGTGCCTGATATGCCTCATCTACCAGCAGCATTCCATTCTCTGAAAGGGTAATGAGGGTTTGATCGTGAGGCATCTTCTCACGTAGCCGTCTAATGGCAGCGGTAATACCTTCCAGATCCTGCTTGCTCAACCGTAAGCCCAAGCCTTCATTCAGCTCCTTCATATTAGGCTTGAAGACGGTAACTCCCGCGTAATCCCAAAACTGTTTGAACTTGGGATCTACCAGCGTAGGTATCCCAAGCTTTTTGGCTACTGAAATGACCTCTTTGATCAGTTCAGCACTCAGCATGCTCTTATCATAGTCCTCAAATACGATGGCATCAAAATCAGACACTCTTTTTAGTAGTGCCGGAAGAATAGCCTCTTTCTCTGACTGAGAAAGTCCGTATCTATCTTCTTTATCTACACGCAGGACCTGCTGCTGATTACCTATAACTCTTACCTTTACAGTGGTTCTGCGTTCGGAAGAAGAGAAAATGAGATCTGTTTGAAATTGTCTTTTTTCAGCTAGTTCTTTGAGGGTCTCTCCGTCCTTATCCTGTCCCACTACACCACAAAGAACAGGCTGAGCACCCATAGCCTGTATATTCAGGGCTACATTAGCAGCTCCCCCCAGCCGGTTTTCCTCCTTACTGATGTCCACTATGGGAACAGGAGCTTCAGGTGAGATTCTTTCCACAGATCCCCAGAGGTACCTGTCTACCATCAAATCTCCTATTACCAATATCTTCAGCTTTTCACAGGCTTGTTGAAAAGCAGCTACATCCAATTGCATTTACAAAGGTGTTAAAGCTGTTAGGGCATTTCCCAGTCTATCCACGGCCATATTCAGCATATCAACCGCATACGCATAGGAAATTCTCACATGAGTTTCCGTCCCAAAAGCGGAACCAGGAACTACTACCACTCCGCCTTCTTCTATCAGATACAGACATAAATCATCTATGGTCTTCACCTGCATGCCCTTAGGAGAAACCATATTCAGGTAGGCTGCCATATCTGGATAGAAGTAGAAAGCACCATCTGGAAGGAGTACATCCAGCTTAGGAATGGCTTTCAATTTCTGGTATACATCATCCCTTCTAGCCCGGAAAGAATCTCGCATAGCAAAGGTAGGTGCCAAATCAGAGGTTAGGGCTGCTATCCCACCCCATTGGGCAAAGTTGTTAGCTCCGGAGGTAACCTGACCCTGAAGCTTGGTACATAATTTCACGATCTCAGGATTAGCGGCCATGTAGCCCAGACGCCATCCGGTCATAGCAAAGCCCTTAGCAAATCCATTTACGGTGATCACTCTATCCTTGATGGAAGCAAAGGAACCTATGCTCACGTGCTTCAGATCATAGGTTATATGCTCGTAAATCTCATCAGCTATTATATAAAGGTTGGGATATTTCTCTATGACAGCTACCAGCGCAGCTAATTCTTCAGGAGAATACATGCTCCCTGAAGGGTTAGAAGGCGTGGTAAGAATAAGTAATTTGGTGGCCGGAGTCAGTTCAGCTTCCAAAGCTGCTGGTGATAGCTTGAACTTCTCTTCTACTCCTGTAGGTATTTCTTTAATATTGGCCTGAGCCAGTTCCAGTTGAGCTCTGTAAGTCACCCAGTAGGGGGCCGGGAGAATGACTTCGTCTCCAGGATTTATCAAACAGCTAATCACATTATACAAGGTCTGTTTAGCTCCGGTAGATACTACCACCTGGCTTGGATCAACATCTAAGGAATTCTCACGAACCAGCTTATCTGAAATGGCTTTCCTCAGCTCCGGTATCCCGGCTACAGGTGGATAAGAAGTATGTCCCTCTGCCAATGCCTTAGCAGCAGCATCTTTAATATGTTGTGGGGTATCAAAATCTGGCTCTCCCAGGGTAAGTCCTATAACGTCCCTTCCTTCAGCCTTTAACTCTCTCACACGTTGGGCTAATGCGAGGGTAGCTGACTCCTTTAGGGAACTGATTTGCTCGGAAAATTTGCTTGAAGTGACCATGGGGTCAAAATTAGCAGGAATCCCTCAATTGTCTACTTTCCGATCAAATTCTTGTTGTTTTTCATGCCACTCAAACCAAAACCTCCTTTTGACCGCATCTCCAAAGACAGAAATTCCTGCATTCGTACAGATTAAGCCTGATAGGATTAGGCCTCAGCATAACAGGTGAAGGCATCATCTTAAAAATGGAAGAAGTTCACTGGCTGACCTGGGGTGCCTGGGGAACTATAGGCTTAATCTGTACGAATGCAGGAATTTCTGTCTTTGGAGATGCGGTCAA
>JBCBKZ010000192.1:0-8535 GCA_038520955.1 Bacteroidota bacterium
ATCGATATTATTCTAACATTATTGTTCAGTACTTAAATTTTATGGTAAAATATCATACCCCTGATGAAAGAAAATACGTCTTTTGCCAACCAAATCTGGTAAGCAGGATGTAATATTTTCACCTATTTAGGCTGCTGGACAAGGTAAATGGCTGTTTTTTTCCTGTTTTGAGGGATTGACCTGAGGTTACCCACCTTAGATCAGGCTGTTTATATGCATAATAATTCAATTTTTGAAGTAACGAGTTGACATATAATGGCTTGAAATGGGGGTAAAGACCCTATTTCTTTGTGAAAAACAATCTACCCTTTGATCCGGCTCTGTATCATATTTGGTCTCCTATTAGCTATTTCTTCTGGACCCTTACAGTCCAGAAATCCCCATTTGAGCCATCTTGAGCCCAAATCCCAAACATATAAGTTTGATAGTTATCACCAGAAAGTATGGGAGGTTTTTGAGAAAAATCCTACCCTGGCGGCTACTTATGCAGATTCAGCTTACTATTATTCTCTTCATAATGAGAATCAGGAAAATCAGCTTACCGCTCTAATAGACTTAGTCCTTATTCATGGTACACTCCAAAACCACAAAAAAGCTGAGGCCTACCTCTCTGAAGCGTCTTGCATCAACCCCTCTGTGGATAGCTTAATCATTTCTCCTCTGAACCTGAGAGAAAATATACCTGCTTCTTTTTTCCAAGAACCTACCCCAAAATGGTATGACCACTATTCTACTCCCCTACTTATCCTAGGACTGCTGGGCATTTATCTCGCCTCCCTACTCTTTGTGAGATATAAAACTAAAAAGGCTATCTATGATGAAAGACCGGTTACTGATCCTATAGAAGATGAGGCATGGGACATAAGAAAGGTGGCTCATGACCTGAAAACACCCTTAAGTAAAATAGAAGGTCTATCTAAAATGGTTTCAGATTCCGGAAAGCTAAATGCTAACCAGCGCTATTACCTGGAAATTATCCAGAAAGTAGTAACTGAAGGTCAAGAGATGATACAGCTAATGTTATCCGGAAATAATCATCCTCTATTTTCCGCCCTAAATGATGAAGTGTTCTCTCTGGAAGAACTACTACTAACCCAGCTCCCCTCCTTCAACTCTGTAGCGCAGCTCAAGGAGATACACATAGTGAAGGAACTCACGGCGGAACATCCCATGATGCAAGGAAATCCGGTAGCACTCCTAAGAGTTTTTGATAACCTTATGTCAAATGCGATAAAGTTCTCACCCGTGGGAGGAAATGTATATGTGAACCTGGAGGATGAAGAAGGCACCTTAACGCTCAGTATACGGGATGAAGGAGAAGGGATCAATCCTAAAGACCTGTCTAAGATTTTCTCCCATCCTAAAAAGATATCTACCCGCCCCACTGCAGGAGAAAGCTCTAACGGCCTTGGGTTAGGGATAGTAAAAGAACTTGTTGAAGAAATGGACGGTGCCGTATCCATAGAAAGCACCGTAGGTTTGGGAACTACTATTCAAATTACCTTTCCAGCCATTCCGCATCCTACCGTGCAGTCCTGAAAGAACCCACTCCAAGATTTTCTCATTTCCAGTACAAGCTGATTTTTTCTCTACCTTGCAGATCACAATTCTGCCAGTATGAGATACTTATACCTATTATCCATTAGCCTGCTTTCAGGCTTACTATCCTGCCAGACAGGCCCTACCCAAACCTTTGATGTCTTGATCACCAATGGTACTGTGTACGACGGAACTGGTGGAGAAGGAATCCAAACAGATGTTTGGATTAATGAAGACACTATCGCCAGAATCGGGAAAGTTAAGAGAGCTACTGCCACTACGGTTATTGATGCGAAGGGAATGGCCGTAAGTCCCGGCTTCATTAACATGCTTAGCTGGGCCACAGAATCCCTCATAGAAGATGGAAAATCTCAAAGTGATATCAGGCAGGGGGTTACCCTGGAAATCATGGGAGAAGGAAACTCCATGGGTCCGGTTACGGAAGAAAGAAAACTGGCCTGGATGAAGGCTCAGGGAGACATCAAGTATGACATAAAATGGAATACCCTTGGAGAATACCTGGAGTATCTGGAAAACAGAGGTGTCTCCACCAATGTAGCTTCACTCATAGGAGCCGCTACCCCAAGAGTAAATGTGATAGGGTTTGAGGATAGAGCCCCTACAGCAGAGGAGTTGAAGGAAATGCAGGAGCAGGTGAGAGTAGCCATGGAAGAAGGTGCCATGGGCGTGGGATCAGCCCTTATCTACACCCCTGGCTTTTTTGCCCAAACAGACGAACTCATCGCCTTATGTCAAGTAGCTGCAGAGTATGATGGGCTATTTACCTCCCACCTCAGAAGTGAGAGCAAGAATATTATAGGTGCACTGGATGAATTCCTGACCATTGCCACAGAGGCAGGCATCAGATCAGAAGTATACCACTTAAAAGCCGCAGGTAAGGAGAATTGGAGTAAGCTGGATGAGGTGATAGCTAAAATTGATTCCGCGAGAGAAGCTGGACTGAGCATCACTACAGATATGTACAATTACACCGCAGGTGCCACAGGTCTGGATGCTGCCATGCCCCCATGGGTACAGGAAGGTGGACTGGGTGAATGGATCAGCCGCTTACAAGATCCAGCAATCAGAAAAAGAGTAGCATCAGAAATGAAGCAAGAAGGGGAAGACTGGGAAAACCTTTACTATGCCTCTGGGTCAGCAGAGAAACTCCTATTGGTAGGCTTTAAAAATCCTGACCTCAGGAAGTATACAGGAAAGTCTTTGGCAGCAGTAGCAGTAGAAAGAGGTACTAGCCCTGAAGAAACCGCTATGGACCTGGTTATTGAAGACAAAAGTAGGGTAGGTACTGTCTACTTTCTTATGAGTGAGGAAAACGTGAAGAAAAAGATGCAGCTTCCCTGGATGAGTTTCTGCTCAGATGCAGGCTCCCTGGCACCAGAAGGAAACTTCCTCAAGTCTAATCCTCACCCCAGAGCTTATGGAAATTTCGCCCGACTGCTAGGCAAGTATGTGAGGGATGAACAAGTGATTCCTATGGAAGAGGCCATTTATAAACTTAGTGGTCTGCCTGCGTCCAACCTAAAACTGAAGAAAAGAGGTCTCTTACAAGAGGGCTATTTTGCGGATGTGGTGATTTTTGATCCGGCTACCATTCAGGATCATGCCACCTTTGATGAACCGCATCAGTATGCTACGGGTGTCATACATGTATTCGTGAATGGCAGACAGGTACTGAAAGATGGAGAACATACAGGATTGAAATCAGGTAGAGTGGTAAGAGGACCTGGTTGGACCGGATGGTCTGAGGAGAACTAAATAAGCGTTTAGCCGTTATTTTCCATATGCCCAAGATCAGTCTCGGTTTTTCTACTTGTCCCAATGACACCTTCATGTTTGATGCCATGGTACATCACCGCATCAATACGCATGGATTCGAATTTGAGGTGACCATGGCAGACATCCTCCACCTTAACAGAATGGCCATGGCAGGGGAGCTAGATATGGTGAAGGTTTCCTATAATACCTACGGCAGGATACAGCAAACCTACGATCTCCTTCAGTCAGGAAGTGCATTAGGGTTTGGCTGTGGGCCTCTCCTCATTTCTAAAGAACCCTACACACGTGAAGATGTCCTAGGCGGAAAGCTGAAGATTGGTATACCGGGCACCTATACCACAGCAAATCTATTGCTGAATTTTTACGCTCCCAATGTCCCTAATAGGGAGGAGATGCTATTCCATGAAATCATGCCTACCCTTATAGAAGGGAAAATAGATGCAGGTGTGATCATTCATGAGAATAGATTTACCTATCAGCAACATGGATTAAGTGCCATAGCAGATTTAGGAGAGTATTGGGAAAGTCAGACACAGCTCCCTATTCCACTTGGGGGAATAGTCGCCAAAAAATCTCTGGGGGAAGACATCATCCACCAACTGGAATCCATCCTGAGTAAAAGTGTGCAGGCAGCTTTCGACCAGCCTGAACATACTATGCCTTTTGTCAGGGAGCATGCCCAGGAGATGGATGAAGAGGTGATGAAAGCCCACATAGACCTGTACGTAAATCAGTTTTCCGTGAATCTAGGAGAGAGGGGAAACACTGCCGTTTCCCGTTTGCTGGAAGAGGGGGAAAGGATGTCTCTTTTTGTAGGGAGCTAAGGGTAAGCGCTCAATCTCCTGATTCTGTTTTCCGTTGTTTCAGTCGCTGCTCCCACATCTGAAGTTTATTTTCTTTCTCCTTTAATTTCTCGCGGAAGGTTTCCAGACTTCCCAGCTCACCTAGCTTATGTTCCAGGTAGGCTTCCTTCTGCTTTATCTGCAGTTCCTTGGTACTTAGGTGTTGCTGAAGTTTGTCAATATTCTTCTGCTTATTCTCAAGAGAAACTAAACGAGCCTGATTAGTTTTGAGGGTCTTTTCTGTGTGATCCAGTTCCCCTTTCAAGGCATCTACCTGAAACTTCAGGTCCTCATTCTGGGTCTGGTAGATTTCCAGTCTCTTCTTGTCATTAGAAAGTTCCAGGGTAAGCTCTTCTTTTAAAGATCTCAGCTTCTGGCGGTAGATAATCAAGGAGTCCGCCGAATACGTACTGACTGTTGCTGGGGACGAGGATTCATTCATAGCCAGTAATTCTGCCTGTAGCTGCTGTAACTGTTTCTCACGCTCCTGTAGCTGAGATTCTAGCTGTTCTTTCTCTGTAAGCGTCAGACTTATGAAATGTACATTGGATTCTATCTGCTCAGAGAGACTTTCATTTTCCAGGTTTAACCTGTCTACCTTCTGCTGTAATTCCACCAAGCGTTCTGTTTGGCCAGCATTTACTGGTTCAATGGCCTGTGGGATATCCTTCTCCCTCCTGGAAATAGCTCTGTTTAAGCTATCCACTTCCCTACTCATGTAGGTGATCAGGCCTTCTCTGGCTGACAACTGTTCTTCCACTTCTCTTAGCTGCGCCTGCATTCTTTCCACAAAGATTTTTCTACTTTCTTTCAACTCATCCACTTTGGCATTTAGGGAAGTATTTTTCTCACCTGCTGAAAAAAGCTGTTGCTTCAGCATCAGTAGGGAGTCCTGTATCTCACCAGAGCTTGCCAGTACCGGGATTGGGGTTGAGGGAGTAAGTCTTATCTCTTCTGTTTCCTCTTGCTGGTCACTTATGGCAAAAAGGGCATTCTGGAGTTGGGAGATGCTATCTGACTGCGCACGTGTTTTTGTATGAAACCTCCGCTGAATTCTGTCTTTCTCCGCAGACAGTTTAGCTATAGCTACCTGCTGTTCCTGTACCTTACGTTTATAGGTATCCAACTCTTCATTTCCTCCAGTAGATTGCCGCTTTTCTAGCTGGACCAGTCGGTTTTCGAGGGCGCTCTTTTCTCGCTGGAGTTTGGCTATGCGTGTTTGCTGGTCCTTGCTGGTTCCTCTTAGGTTCGTATTTCTACTTCTCACAGAATCCCACTTGGCCTGGAACTCTATTTTCATATCCGCAAACTGGTTTCCCAGTTCTTTCATGGCGCCCTTAAGCAATTTTAAATCCCGCTCAGCGGTCATGAGTTCTTTCTCAGCTTGATCGGTCCTTTTTCTTAATTCAGTAAGGGATTCCTTCTGCTGCAGGTTACTCCCATATAGTTGCTGATTCTCACTTCTTACCGCTTCCAGTTCTGTCGACTGAATGTCAATGATCCGTTGGTAGGCATTATTGACCGTTCTCAGAGAATCATTCGAGAGAGAAAGTTCCCTGCTTAGGTTCTTGGTGGGATAGGGTTTCCTTTTGTTGAATAACTGTGCTGGAGAAATGCTCCATGAGCTAGGCTCTGGTGAGCGGGTATTATTAGTTAGAAGATACTCATTATGCTTTGCCTGCCACTGTACAAGTCTGGGTTTGAAGGGTGCTTCTATGGGGATGTTATACAGTTTCTCTGCCAGTCTGGGGTAAGCCACCAAACATCTGAAGTTAGACAGCCAGGCAATGAGGACATCTCCGTTTTTCCTCATCCAGTATTTCTGATTGGCCAACTGGAAGGCCAGCGGTAAGTGTTCAGATACCCAGTAATAGTTGGTAACCAGTTTCTCCGTGAGTTCAGGGTGCTTTTTCAGGTAAGTAACTTTAGCCTGAGCTAAAAAGGGGTACTGAGCCTCGTAGCGTTTTATGTCTATTCTCTCTGCCTCATCTCTGAATATCATTTCTTCTACCGCAAAGGTGGTCAGCTCCGTCATATTTAAGGTCCCATCCTGGTCCAGGTCTGAGAAGTAGTAGGTATGTTCATGCAGATAGTATCTGAATTCAGGGTAGTAAGGCGCCATCTCTTCCAGACTGAGGGCCTGGTCCACATTCTTATCTACTATTTTAAGTCTCTCTTTCAGGTACCATTCTCCCATCTCATCTAAGTCTAGCTGTCCCTTTGAAGCCAATGGAAAAAGGAGCAGCAGAAGGAGAGTAGCTGAGTGGCAGATAAGGGCTAGCTGTCTACTGAAAAAACAGGCCATAACGGATCATCATTGTTGAAGTGTGGCGGGTTTACCCCAAGGCTCATGAACCATTAAAGGTACAAAATCCCCCTCTGCTTTGTGGGGGCAGCCTGAACCAACGGGTAACTAAGCGTTTTATTTTGACTACAAAGCCGTCAATTTCAACGGTTTAGTTCAATATTTGACTGGTCTGGAGAGATAATTTTTACTTTTATAGACTGATTTAATGAGCAAACTTCCTGTAGCACCCATCTACTTTGTAGAAGCTATCTGAAGGTCCTTACCCATTGTAATTTTGATTCAGAAAGTGAAAAAGGCACCAACTTCATACATCGGAATCATCCTCCCTTCCGCTTTTATTCTGATTTGTCTCTTGTTTCTCGGCAAATATATTTATTCCAGGCTCACCTTTTCAACTACATTAGCAGAAACCATTAAGACTGAAGTCCAGGTTCTGCCTAACAAGGCATTACCCGGAGATACGGTCATTTACCTGGTAAGTGTCACGTACTGGGGTAAGTATGATGAGTATAAGGATGCTTCCCTCTTATATGAGGTAGAAGGGATCACCTTTCTTGAGAATACCCTAAAGGTGAGAAAAGGGAATCTCTCTGATGGTATGATTCGTTTTCCTGAAGAGAAAAGCCACTTCTGGCTAAATGAAATTGACTGGGATAATCAGGATAAGGGAATTTCTAAAAAGCTTCTTTCATTCTCTGTAAAGGGAATCATCCCAGCTGAAGTAGAGAAAGCAAACACAACTTACCCTTGTGTAATTTCAGCTATCACGGATGAGTACGCCATCAAACTCAAAAATCCAACGGCAAAAGAAGGGTCCCTATCAGTGGAGTATGCTCCCTTTGAAGTGAAAAGCAGAATGATCTCCGGAAGACCCATTCCGGGCCAAACCCTTACCTATGAAACTTCCGTGTTAGCACTGGAGGATCTTGAGCCTACCCTTAAGCAAGTTCAACTCATAGACGTCTTCAATAGCTCCTACATAGATATCATTCCTTCTTCTGTGAGAATCTATACCAAGAGAAAGTACTCAAAGCCGGAAATAGCCCAGAACTCTCTCTACATAGATAAAATGGACATAGAAGCTGGAGAGGAAGTTAAGGTAGTCTACAAGGTGCTAATCAGTGAATCTGCTCCCAAGGCCATCAACATCCAGAATGTAGCGACAGCCTTTATTCCCGATACGAAAATCAGCCATTCTAACTCTGCCACCATAGAATTAGCTTTACTTTCTATCCTACCTATGTAAAAGAAGACAATAGGGGATTCTAGGGTGAAAATTTTATAGACAATAGGATGCTGCTATCTTTGCATCCTAATTAGCTAATAAAACATGTTAGAATTCAGAAATTTTGCTGGGTGGGTTTGTGGACTTTCACTTCTCTTCTTAGGCTTTGGCTGCGAGACCTCATCTTCCTCTAACTCCTTTGTAGTTACAGGTACCTTCCCTGCCTGTAGCCTGGATAGTATTTCCGTTTACAGACAAGAAGGGCTTGAATATAAAGTAGTAGCCAGTTCAGCTATCACTACCACAGGAGACTCTTCCACTTTTTCCATTAAAGGAAGTGTCCCCAGCCTGGGTATGTACCTCATAGGAAAGGCCCCTCAAAACCTAAAACCCATCATTCTGCAGGGTGGGGAAACTATCAAGGTAATGGGGAACTGTAATAATCTGCCTGCCAGTTCCAGAATCATAGGTTCAGACCTGAACTTAAAATGGGAAACCATGAATCAACTGATTCAGAAACAGCAGTTTGAGTTGAGACAGTACGCCCTCATGCTGAATAGTGCTAACCCCCTTCCTGAAAACTCTGAAGAAACACTGGACTTACTATACAAGAAAATAGAGGTCTTCCTGGATTCTACGGGAAAGGACTCCCCCTTTTTGCAGAAAGTATTACGCCTTGGGGTTTACCCTCCTTACCATCCTACCAGAGATGCAGATCAATATGCCAATGTGATCGATCACTTTGGGCAGTCCTTTTTCAAGGAGGTAGATATTTCTGCAAAAAGGGGGAGTCCTTTCCCGTAGAATCCAGGAAGACCTCTATT
>JBCBKZ010000193.1:0-8489 GCA_038520955.1 Bacteroidota bacterium
ATAACAATTTTCAGGTGTTTAATGGGAAGCGTGGTAGAGCCGCCTCTATTTTCCAGAAATATGTTATCCCAATAAGATCTGTTCCCAGAGTGCACAAGCGACCTTAGCTCGTCTATGCCATTAGGGAAAGAATCCGATTCCCATATGAGTCCAGAAGATTTTTTGAATTTTACCTTTAGCCTTTTTACTGCGCCGGTATGATCTTCAAAAGTGAGATATCGGCTAAAATTATTGTTAGCCGGTTGCTGGCTCATTTCCAAGGTAATTTGGGGCTCCAGGGGATAGTTTTTCTCGTCCCCCACTTTCATGTCTGACATAAAGGGTGTGTGTTAATAGTGAATTTGTTTGAAGAACAAAAAGGAGGGAGTCTCAGCAACGCTCGTTGCCGATTGGCGATAGCTGACTACTTATGAGGGAAGAGGAAAGGTAAAGGGTTGTACAAATAAGGATTAATCCAGCTGTGTATGGTTCATAGCTGAATAAGGTAACTGAATCCGGGAAACTTTTTCTATTTCAACATGTCTGTTCCTTGAGAGGATACCTATTTCACCAACTCTCCCCTCCATCCCATAGTACCTCCAGCCAGATTTATTACTCGCTCAAACCCTAGTTTCTGAAGTGCCTTAGCGGCCATGTTAGATCTTGTGCCGCTCTTACAGTACACATAAATAGCCTTCTCCTTAGGTAGTTTTTCAGCTCTGACTTTAAACTGTCTACTAAAGAAATCCAGGTTTTGTGCCCCTTCAATATGACCAGCTGCATATTCAGCTGGGCTTCGGACATCTACCAAGACGCCATCATTTTCTTTCAAATCATCCAGGAACTCCTCTCCGGAAAGAGAAGGAATATTAGCGCCGCCCTTTATGAAGCGAAGGTAGAATAACAGGAGTAAACCAGCCCCTAGTACGAGATAAAGTGTATTCATAGAAAAAGTCTATCAAGAATGTGTAAAGATACGGGTGGGAGAATGAATATTTGGTGACCATTGTTACTGGCGGGAAGAATAAGGGACATAGTTTAAGGGTATAATCGGCAGCTGAAGTAGCCGCTACATTTAACATACACAAGTTTCAAGAGACAGAGAATAAGATTTTTCCCCTACTCCCTTAGAACCATTCTAAAAAAGTCAAAAAGTGAGTAACTACTCACTTCATTCCTTATATTGTATTTCTGGAATACAACTACAATTATCTAATCACATGGAACTCAATATCAATGGAAAAGCCATTCAGGTAGAGGTAGAAAAGCAGATGCCCCTGCTATGGGTACTGAGGGATGAACTGAATATGACTGGAACCAAGTTTGGTTGTGGCGTAGCCTCGTGTGGCGCCTGTACTGTTATGGTAGATGGCAAAGCCGTCAGAAGTTGTACCTACTCTGTGGCCATGACTGAAGGAAAAGCAATCACCACTATTGAGGGAATAGGTACGGAAGAAAGTCTCTCCCCCATCCAACAAGCATGGATTGAGAAGCAGGTCCCACAGTGCGGATACTGCCAATCAGGAATGATCATGGCAGCTGAAGCCTTACTAGCCCAGAACGCTGCCCCTACCGACGAAGACATAGACAAGGCCATCACCAATATTTGTCGTTGTGGCACTTACCAGCGTGTCAAGGAAGCCATCAAACTGGCTGCAAGCATGCAAGCAGAGAAAGCCTAATTCATTAGCAGACTAAACAAGACTATTTATCATGTCATCAAATACATCATCTAAGAAAAAATGGACTCGTAGGGCCTTCCTCATTGCAGGCGGTGTCGCTGGTACTGGCCTGGTAGTAGGGGTAGCCGGAATGTCCTTCCTGAACAAGAGAATTAAGAAATATACAGGTAGAGGAATGGGAGATGGCGCTTCTCTCAATGCCTGGATCCGAATAGCACCAGATAATACAGTTACCCTGGCCATCCCACGTGCGGAGATGGGACAGGGGGTATATACAGCTCTTCCTATGATGATAGCAGAGGAACTGGAGGTAAGCATGGATAAGCTGAAGGTGATCCATCCACAGCCAGAATCTCCTTATGCTAACCTATTCATGCTCACCCAAAAGGAACCTAACCTTTTCAAGGGAACTTCCTTTGATGAGAAGTTGTATTCCTTCCTGACCATCATAGGTACAGGAGGAAGTACCTCTATCTCAGACGGGTTTAACAATATGCGTTATGCCGGGGCTACTTCCAGAGAAATGCTCAAGGAAGCTGCAGCCAAGCGATGGGGCGTCTCCCGATCCAACTGCGGAGCAGAGAATGGTTATGTGATTAATAATGACTCAGGAGAAAAACTCACCTATGGAGAACTAGCCGCTGAAGCTGCAGGCATAGAATTACCAGATCTACCTGAACTCAAAAATAAGGCTAAGTGGAAGATCATGGGAAAACCCGTGAAGAGACTGGATACACCAGGCAAAGTAAATGGAACTGCCGAGTTTGGAATGGACGTGAGAATTGATGGGATGGTATATGCAGCCGTAAGACAGCCTTCTGTGATTGGCGGAAAGATTACTGCTCTCACCAACGAGGAAGACATTCTCGCAAAGAAAGGAGTCAAAAAAGTGGTTACCACAGATAACTGGGTAGCCGTGGTAGCTGACAATACCTGGAGAGCCAAAAATGCTGCACTCTCCTTAAAGTTAGAAGAAGATGCTCAGGGGAATGATAATATTTCCTCTGAGAGCATAGCCGATATGATAGAAACTTCATTGGGGACTACGCCCATAGCTGTGGTAGAAGAGGAGGGAAATGTAGGAGGAGCCCTCAAGGGAGAAGTACTGGAAGCCCTATATGAAGTACCTTATCTCGCCCACGCCACCATGGAGCCCATGAACTGTACAGCTTTGGTGGAAGGGGATAAAGCCACGGTATGGGTAGGTTCACAAGCCTCCTCAGTAACTCAAACAGCGGTAAGTGAAACCACAGGAATCCCGAAGGAAAACATTACGGTTCACACTACCTATTTAGGTGGTGGGTTCGGTAGAAGAGGAGAGACGGAATACATCCGTATGGCAGCAGCCATAGCTCAAAAAATGCCGGGGACACCTGTCAAGGCAGTATTCTCTCGTGAAGATGATATGCGGAATGATATGTATCGACCAGCCGTAGCGAGTGCGTTCAAGGCTGTGGTTTCTTCAGATGGAGAAATAGAAGCCTGGGATAATAAAATGGTGCTTCAGTCTGTAAGCAATAGCTCCATGAGCAGAATGATGCCTTCTATGGCGCCAGAGCCTAAGGATGATACTGCCAGTACAGAAGGGGCCAGAGAACTCCCCTACCACATGGCTAACCGAAGAGTGAGTCTGGGAGACATTGCCCTCCCTATTCAGGTAGGTTTCTGGAGATCTGTAGGGAGTAGCCAGAATGCCTTTTTCACAGAATGTTTTATGGATGAATGTGCGGAAGCTGCCGGACAGGATCCATATGAATTCAGAAGAAGCAAACTGGATGCCCACCCTCGTTTCAAAAAAGCGCTGGAAAAGGTAGCGGAAATCAGTAAGTGGACATCGGCTCCCGAAGAAGGGGTGTTTAGGGGAATCGCTCTCCACAAATCGTTCGGGTCTATTGTAGCTGAGGTAGCAGAGATCAGAAAAATGGGGGAGAAGGAATTCAAGATTGAGAATTTCTATGCCACCATAGACTGTGGTACTTATGTTCATCCGGACATAGTGAAAGCCCAGGTTGAGGGTGCCATCATCTTTGGCTTGTCAGCTGCTCTCTACGGAGAAATTACCTGGAAAGGTGGGGCCGTACAGCAGTACAACTTCCCACAGTATGAAATGGTAAGAATGAAGGTGGCTCCTACCACGCAGGTACACATCATGGAAAATGATGAATATCCTAGTGGGGTTGGCGAACCGGGTCTTCCACCTGCAGCACCTGCATTAGTGAATGCCTTATATGCAGCTACCGGTGAGAGAATTCGCTCCCTGCCACTATCAAAGCATGGATTTACATTTGTTTAGGCAGAGCGCCTTAGTAACTCAATTAATGCACGAACATTATGATACGGGGCCTTCCAGGGCCCCGCTTTATATTCTGACAGGACAGGTTTTAGGTTCTCATCCAGCATCCAATGCCACTCTCCTCCTTCCTGATCTATCTGATTCTGCTGAATAAACTTCCATAAGTTCTTTACCTTATCCAGGTACTTCCCTTCTCCGGTCAGTTGATATCCTAAGTAGAAACCTACCATGGCCTCAGCCTGCGGCCACCAATGTCTGTTTGCGTCGAGGCTACCGTTCTCATGCACCTCATTCCATACACTCCCATCCTCAGCTAACCCTCTCGCCTCGGTAGCATGAATTAACCTGAGCACATCAGGCTTTAGGTCAAATAGGAGTTCGTGGTCCTCCAGATACTCAGCCGCCTCCCATAACAGCCATGCAGCCTCTATGTCGTGCCCAAAAGAAATGACGCGGGACTTTGAGTCCCAATACTCATCAAAGAAGAGGTTGAGATGACCCTTCTCATTGATAAATTTCTTCTGAAATAGTCGTATCAGCTTTGTGAGGGCTTCTTTCACATGGTCTTTCTCAATCGTATCCAGATTGGACTCTTTTAGCGCTTTCCACAAGGTGGAATAGGCTTCCAAGACATGAAGGTGGGTATTCATTGTCTTGGTTTCATTCTGGTCTTTCTCACTGAGTCTGAGATCTTCAAGCAGTCTCCATTCTCTTGAGAATGCTTCCAGGTAGCCTCCGTTCTCGGAGTCCATGCTGTGGGTCTCTATCAATTCGAAAAGGCCTAAGGCCAGCTCCAAACTGGAGGTATCCTTAGTTAAGAGGTAGTAAGTAGACAAGGCGTAGATGGTAAATGCCTGTGCATACACCTGTTTCTTATCTTCCAGGACTTCCCCTCTGTAAGTCAGCATCCAGAATACGCCTCCGTACTCCTGGTCTATAAAATTTGCCAATAGATAATGAAAAGCTCTTTCAGTAACCTCACGATACCCATCATCACCGAAATATAGAGCAGCTTCTGAAAAGGCCCATAATATTCGGCTATTCAGGATAATACTCTTATCTGCCTCAGCATTCAGATTTCCTTTTGCATCTCTATACCCATAGAACCCGCCATTCTCCATATCCACCATATGAGTAGTCCACCACCTGAGAATGGCCTGACTTTCATACTGCCATTCTGCCCTTAATTCATTCATACCTTAGGAAACTTGAAGTTGCTTGAGAATGGCTTGATTTTTTCTGATAAGCTCTAAACGGGTTTGAACACTTTCCGCTGAACGCAAACCATCAGGTGGTGTATTCATCGTGTAATCTACCAACCTTTCTACAGAAGATGTAGCTACATACATACGCGTATCTGAACCTCCATAATAGATGAAGACCTCCCCTTCCTCATTCACTATCCAACCGTTACTGAATACTACATTAGATACATCCCCTACTCTTTCTCCTCCTTCAGGAGCTAAAAAGTGTCCAGCTGGCTCATGCGTAATCACCCATGGTTTCTCCAAATCAGTCATGAACATGTACAACACATACCTAAGTCCTGCAGCAGTATTCCTTACGCCATGTGCCAGATGAAGCCAACCATGCTCCGTTTTAAGGGGGGCAGGTCCTTGTCCATTTTTCACTTCCTTCACGGTATGATATACACGCTTGTCTATCACAATCTCTTCTGTAATCACTGCTGGTTCCATAGATTCGGAAAGGCCCCAGCCTATTCCGCCTCCACTCCCTACCCCAATGAACCCATCCATAGGTCGGGTATAGAAAGCATATTTCCCCTCTATAAATTCCGGATGGAGTACTACATTTCTCTGCTGACTGGAGGGTGTTTTAAGATCGGGAAGTCTCTCCCAGTTTTTGAGGTCTTTGGTTCTCACTATGCCACACTGGGCATTGGCTGAGGAAGTATCTGCCGGTCCATTAGAGGTATCCTTCCTCTCAGTACAGAACAATCCGTAGATCCATCCATCTGCATGCTGAACTAGTCTCATGTCATACACATTAATATCCGGATCATCAGTCTCTGGAATTACGAGCGGTTCCTCCCAAAACTCAAACTGATCTACTCCATTCGGACTTTCTGCCATAGCGAAAAATGACTTCCTGTCGTTACCTTCTGTTCTCACAACCAGTAGATAGCGCCCTTCATAGTAGATGGCACCAGAATTAAAGGCAGCATTTACTCCCTGGCGTTCCATGAGAAATGGGTTGGTGTTTACATCCAGGTCATACCGCCAAAAAATAGGCGCATGAGCTCCCGTCAGTATGGGATAGGTGTAACGGGTATAAATCCCATTATCTGGTATTATAGCTGGATTCGGTCTTTGAATGAGGGCTCTGTGCTGAGCAAACAGGTGATTCAGTCGTTGTGAAAATTCAGACATAAGTGTTAGGTGTATCTATGTTACTTGGGAGAATAGCCACTAGGCCAGTCCTCCATTTTGTCAAGCCAATTATATTTGAGGATCAAACTGGTCCCTACTGCTACCGCAAGGGCTAACCCAAAGTAGGTGAATTGCTTTATGACCAGGAATATGGGAGCGGCTGTCAGTGACGTCTGCCAAATAATTCCCACTGCTACATTGAGCATATCCCTTCCAAAATCTTTATTGGCGTTTAGTTCAGGTATTTCTCTGGCTAACTCATCATGTATAGGTTTCCAGAAACCCCAAGGCCTTACTTGCAGGTAGAATTGCTTAAGAACTTTCCTGTCATCCGGTTTGGTGAGGTAGCTCCCCAATAAACATCCTATAAATGAAAGCAGTAGATTTATCGGGAAGGCTTCCAGTGCTGTCAGATTAGGTAATGCATAAGGGAGTACCATTGCAGCTACAATTCCGCCAACCATGCCCCAGAAAAATCCATATCCGTTAAACCTCCACCAATACCACTTGATTAGGTTCGCAGCAGTGTAACCGCCAAATAAGCCCGCCACCAACCAGTCAATAATACTATTGAGAGAAGTCAGAAATAAGCCAAAGCCTACTCCTATCACCACTACTGCCAAAGAAGCGATGTAGCTCATTCTCACATAGGTTTTATCACTGGCGTCAGGATTTATATATCTCTTGTAAATGTCATTTACTATATAGGCAGGAGCTGAGTTGACTGAGGCGGCATAGGTAGACATGAATGCCGCTATCAAGCCAGCGATAAGGAGTCCCATCAGTCCTGTAGGCACAAATTCACGAATGGCAAAGGGGAGAATCTGCTCAAAGTCCACATCCGGCCCCATGGCCACCAAGTCATCCATGAAAAAGGCAATAGCCAAAATAGTCAGTCCTGCTATGAGCAGGTAGCGCGGGAAAAGTAGAACCAGATTTACGACTCCACTCATTTTAGCAGCTTCCTTAGGAGTCTTGGTAGATAAGACCCTTTGCATATCATAGCTGGGAGTAGGTCCAGCCATAGACTGGAGAATTCCCTTCAGAAGTACCATGATGAAGAAGTAGCCAAACAATTCATAGCCATCCTCAGCTATCCTTGTGTTAGCTGCATCCAAAACCCCAGACCAGTCCAGGTCCAGTTTCCAGCTAAAGAATATATTATACCAGTCCTCCGGTACTACAGCCGAAATCATCTCGGGAGAGACCTTATTCATAGCGATGACCCCCACGGCTATAGACGCTATGGTCATGATCACATACTGGAGGACTTCTGTGAACACAACTGAATACATTCCCCCCTTCACTACATATGCTGTAGTCAGTGCAGTAATGATCAGACCATAGAGGATTTCATTAGTGGCAGGATCAGCAGCCAGTTCAAATGGGAGAAAAACAGCAGCAAATTTTCCTATCCCAATAAATCCATATGCCACATAGGTAATAACCGTAATGATGGCAAAGACTACTACGATGAGGTGAGATAGCCTGGCCCCTTCTCCATCACCAAACCTGAACCTGATCCACTCAGCCCCCGTCATGACATTAGACCGCCTCAACCAGACTGAGAGAAAAATCATAAGGAAGATCTGATTGAAAACAGGCCAGAGCCAGGGAATCCATACGCTCTTCATTCCATAGACAAATAGTAGGTATACCATCCACATGGTCCCACTTATGTCAAACATTCCTGAGGCGTTAGAAAGCCCCAGCATATACCAGGGAATGCTGTTTCCTGCCAGAAAATAATTCTGAAGATTGGCTGAGGCTTTTTGCGATAGCCAAAATCCGATGATGATGGTCCCAATCAAATAGGCACCTATTATGATCAGGTCAAGTAGCTGTAGTTCCATAGTCCTAAATCGTCTTCTTTCCCTAAGTGAGGGTCAGAGGTATGCTAATGTACTGATCAAAAGAAAAAAATCCACCTCTTAGGGTATGATTTTCAGCCAGTTCGGGCTTTTTTATCAAATTCTAATAAATTTCAACTAGCGGGAACGTTTCCGATTTTTATCTGGATTTTCTTTCTCCTCCCTCTTACTCCTCAAAACTGCTTTTTCAGAGAGAAACCAGCACCACTAAGAGGTTATATCTTGAACAAAAAAAGCTTGAAAGAGATTCATACTCCAAATATTTTCATAATCG
>JBCBKZ010000194.1:0-8488 GCA_038520955.1 Bacteroidota bacterium
TTTCCCAAAAGCTAAGTAGCCATACCGTTTGTTACAAGTTCTCCCACAGCTCTTATGGCTGATCTGGCGGCAGTGTGTACGCTACTCCAGTCATCTCCAGTAGTATATTCTGCTCCTGTAAAGAAGAGTTTCCCGTCTACAGATTCACCCAAGGTGCGTATCCTTATCCAGTTCTCCTGGTCATAGATGTAGGCACCTCGTGCAAAGGGCTCTGCATTCCAGTTTTGGAAGATGTGCTTTACATAGGTGGCCGAGGCCTTACCATCATAAATCTCATCCAGTTCTTCCAGCATGTAATTGATGAGGGCATCTCCTTCGAGGTTTACATAAGGCTGAGTTCCTGTTCCCACTGCGAACAATCCTAGTATATTCTGGGAAGTGTTTTGCCCATAAGAGGCATCATAATACAGCTTTTGTCCTGCGGAGGCAGGTTGGATATCAAAGGCGGTAAAAGCAGGATAGAATTTCTCCGAAAACTCTATAAATGCCTTACAACCATCCCAAACCGTAACCTTAGAAAGGGCATCCACCTTATCCGAAGGAAGGTTGGGTGTAAAGCTCACATCTCCCCTCTGGAGAATTTTCGGGGGAATACTGGTGAATACTTTATCAGCTATGAAATCCTCATTGGCCGTTTTCACTACCACCTGACTCCCCGAATAATCAATAGAGGTAACCACGGTATTATAGGTGATCTTATCCTGAACAGAAGGCAGAATATACTGCTCAAAGAAATCAAACCAGGTAGAATTGATGAACTTCTGGTCTATGGTGAACCCCACGTCAGATACACTGATTCTCTGTCCATCTATGAGACCATAGTCCACAGCAGGATCATAGGGCTTTGTCTCCACGTTTACCTGAACAGACTCATCATTCACTATTTCTGCTAATACGCCCTTCTCTACATGTAGCCACTCAGCACCTAAAGGAATAGGGAAATTGGCAAAGGTATTATTTCTCTTCATCCTCCCCCCATAAGCAGAAGAAGCTTCCAGTATGGTAAAATCTATGCCTCTCTGTTTCAATTGATATCCAGCAGTGAGGCCGGCTGCTCCAGCTCCTATGATAAGAACTTTTCCCCCAAAATTTCCAGATCCGGCAGGTACAGTCTCTTTATCACAGGAAGTTAAAGCAGCTTGAAAAGGAATACTTAAGCCTATGAGGCCACACATTTTGACAAATTCTTTACGGGTCATACTTTCTCTTTTGTAGGCGAAAATTTCCTTCAAAACGAGAAGATGTTTAATATACCCTACCTAAGAAAGACTAATACGTGGCTTTTCTTAATAGAAAATAGAAAGAAAGCCATTCCTGGGGAGGAATGGCTTTAGGTATCTTCTCAGAAATATTCTGAGTCAATTAAGGAGTTGAGGTTTTCACAAGCCTTAAGACCATAGACTGATTATTTGTCTGATCTAAAATCCGAACTATATACATCCCTGGATTCCAGGCAGAAGCATTAATATTTGCCACACCTTGCTGTCTCTCAAGCTGCTGCATCAATCTTCCATCCATAGAATAGATCTGAGCAGAGTAGTTCCTTAGATCAGTTTCTATGCTAAATAGACTAGTGGTAGGATTAGGGTAAACTTTTACAGTAGGCTCTGTAGAGTTTGGCTGAACTATACTAGTAGTGATAGCTGTCCCGAGAGGATGTGTGTAGGCAGGAAGAGGTCCCTCAACCTTAGTAGTGCTGGCGGTAATACAAGCATCTATGGCTTCAATGTTGACCTCCTTGGCAGCATTTATGCAGACGGGTACATTCAAGGTCTCACCCTGCCAGGTACGTATTTTTCCTCCTATAATTCCCTCTGAACTCACGGCATCAGAAGGGAGCAAAGAGCCCCCAAATGACATCTGATAGATATTTTGTAGCTCCTGATTAGTCTTCTGGGCAAACTGAGACTGAATATACCTTTCCTCATCAAAGAAGGTATATGGTTCTGTATCAGAAGGAAGAGGGGTATAGCCTGCGGCTTGTTCATTAAAGTACAATCGCTGGTTTCTGAAGGGCCCGTAGTTCAGAATGGTCTTATCAGGTAGCAAAAAGTGTAAAGGAAATTTGTCTTCTGGTGGGGAGAAAAAGGCTTCCATTCTAATTTCTGCAGGATTACTGAAAGTAGGATCTGCTTCTGTAACTACTTTCTCAATCAACATATCCCGAAATGATAAACCTGGAGAAGGGATGTAAAAATTAGTCTTATTCTTAAGAAAGCCATAGGCTACAGTAACTTGCCCCTGAGGCGGTAGGGCCAAGCCAATTCCAAAACCTTCTATTCGGGTATTTTGAAACACCATCTTATTCTTAGACCGATAATGGCTAGCCCATATCCCTACGGAAGTAGAATCTCCATCATCATTCACCAGCCTTACATTCTTTAGGGTAATCCTCTCTGTAAAGTTTAATTGTATCCCTTCCCTATCTATGTTCCAGGCAGTGAAGTCTTCCAGTGTAGAATGAATCGTGGCTATGTAGGCAGGATCATAATCCCCTTCATCTGCGAAAAAAGTAGTATGAAGATAATAAGTCGCAAGTCCTATGCCCGCTGAATAAGCTATATTGTTCTTAAAGCCTGCCACATTTACCCAACCGGTAGCCACGGCATCCTCAAATAAAGCTATATCCGGAGAAAGGCCCAGGTTAGCTGGCTTAAAGGTATTCCGAAAAGGTTCCACTAGCGGTCCAGGCTCTATAAGGCCTTCTGGCCAGTAAATAAAGCCGTGTCCAGAACAACCCGAAGCTACGTTTCCACTAAGGGATACCCCTCCACCATGTATCCAAAACCCATCTCCCTGAAAGGCAAAATCCTGCGAAACTTCACGCATGTCAGGCGCATTCAAAGGTGCTTCTCGTCTGATGGGATATTCAGCATTCACAGTTCTGATAGCTATATTATTTGTGAAAGACCCTAGCTCATCTCCTGATTCCGTTTGAAACCCACCTCCAATTACATTGTAAGAAACATTATTATCGAAATGAGCATAGGACGAATGGCTGGCATAGGCCCAGCCCGGATCATCTTCCACTACGCATCCTCTCACATAAGCAGGATCTAGTTCTGGCTTTACCCCACCTCTATGAAAGTGAAGGGAATATCTTCCTCGTATGTTTTTACGAGCCATACCGTTAGCTTCAAATTTCTCCTCTCCTATTACCCAATCATCCATAGGGATATCTTTACGAGTTCTCCCCATTTTGTGAAGCTTAACGTAGTTCATGTCAACATCCAGGGTATGCATAAACATCAAATGACCTCTGTCCAGGGTATCTATGGTGCTTTCAGATTCTATGAGAATATTCCTACTTAGGTTAGCTACATGCACAAATAGATCTGCCGCCGGAGAAGTATGATCTTTGGTCAAAGGCTGGGTGAGTGTGATGGTTTTATCAGCTATAGCTTGAATAACGGCTACCTCATCGCTAGTTGCATCTACCGGATCAGTACCCGTGACCACAATTCTATCTCCAACTTCCCAGCCTAAGGGAGTCTTTTCTAAGCTAAGGGTAGTTGCACCGGCAGAAGGATTATTAGTTACTGAAGTCCAGGCCGTTTTAGTAGCGCCAAATGCTACTGTCTTTCCCATGAGAACCAGCCCTTTTTCCCACTGATCAGACATAAGCGTTAAGTCTCCTTCATCTATGATGACAATTCTGGCAGTAGTCCCTTGAGGAATGGGTGAAAAGGCAGTTCCTATCTCCAGTTCTCCCATCATTCCCTGTATGATAGTTTCCACATTTAGGGCTGTGTTGGTAGAAGGAGAGAACCTGAGTTTTCCATCATTTCTGATGATTTTTATGCGGGTGGCTATTTCCCCATCCACGGTAAGGGTCATGCCGTTGGGGATATGGACCTTGGCCAGGGTTGTAGGCACATTTCCCCCCTCCCAGGTACTGTTCTCAGACCAATTACCGGAGGTTACCACAGTATGGGTAGCTTGATCCGGGGGCAATAAGCTTAGGGGATTCACTGAAGGAAAAATGAAGCTGTTCGGGTCCTGCGAATGAAGTAAAGAACTCCAGGCAAGACAGATAAGGAGGGAAAGGGGAAACCTGAATCTGTTGAGCATATTCTCTGATTACAATTGAAGTGATTTTGTAAGCAGAGAACGATTCGATTTAAGACTTACCCTACCCCTTATTTCTGAATTCCCAGTAGAGAGAAATCATGTACTTCTGATAGAGAATTTTTCTCTATCTCAATAACGCCTACTTTTAGCTTCAATAGCTTAGGCAGGTAAAAGCCTGCGATCATGAACATAATGGCTCCAAAAGAGATCAAGGCGTAATAGCCGGGCGGGAGAAAGATTTGAGCCTTAACTGACTCTTGCTTCCCCAGGCTCAAAGCATTCAGGACTTCCATCTTCCCAACTGTCTTCGCCTTGGCTACACTACTTTCCACTGCTTTCAATAGGGCAGTCTTCTCCTCAAAAGTGACGCTCACCAGGTTTCGGATATTGGCCATTTCCATGGAGTCTAGTGCCAGGATACCCCCTAGCTGTGCCACATTTTGCTGCGTCAGGCTGACCTCATTCTCTCCGCTGGAATGGAAGTAAAAAAAGTACTGACCCAGCAGAAATACAATCAAGGAAAGGCCTGTTACCATAATCGCACCCAGGTTTTCAGTTCTGCTGCTTTTCTGGAAGGAGAGAATGGAGTTATCTATCTTCTCCTTGGCTTTCTTAGCTTTGAGGTTTTCTGGATTGGCTTCCTGTGATTTCCGAAAGAAATTCAGGCTGTCTTTGATAAACTGGTTTCTATCCTGAATCTCACTTTTTTGATATTGTTTATACTTGATGTAGCCAAGAGAATAATACAGATCTGACAGCTTAAGATCTTTATACTTCCTTTTCTGATTTACCTTGGGCTCATACTGATTTAGCTGTTTGGAACCTTGAGGAGATCTGCCTTTGTGTAAGGCTTCCATGAAGTACTTCTCAGACTTTTCCAGTAGTAACTCATCCGGATCATCATCTGAGGAACGAGTCAAATATATTTCTCCCAGGCCTATAAGAGCATCTACATTGTTAGGATCTCTCTTAAGCACTTTCTCGAATACCAGTTCTGCATCTGCATAATTTTTGATTCTCAGATGTGCATTGGCCAGATTATTTCTCAAGCTAAAGCTGTGGCCTTCTAATTTGATAGCTTTCTTAAAAGCGCTAATGGCTTTTCCATATTCTTCCTTAGCCAGGAATAGCTGACCCTTTAAGTTATACCATCGAGAGGATTTAGGTTTATCCGTATCAAAATAATCGTCCAGAACGGTCTGGGCTTCTTCAAACATCTCCACTGTAAGGTACATTTCTACCAGCTGGTAGTAGTCTTCTTCTGGCTTGTAAACAGTTTCCTTAAAGACTTTTTCTGCATGTTGAAGGTTAGCATTTCTTTGCCAGAAGGTGCTAAGCTTACTGTCCAGACTGATTTTGTCTATCTCTGCCAGATGCTTTTTCTGAGAAACCAGCAGCTTCAGGTTTTTCTTATTCTGCTGAACCTCCATGCCTTTCTGAAAAGCTTTCTGCGCCTCCGTTATCTCCCCAAAAATTTCAAAATGGATAGAACCATAATACAGGTAATTGTCAGAATTGAGTTTAAAGTTTTGGTCATTCTCAAAGGCTTCCTCATACTGAGCCAGGACATCTTTCCATAAGGCTCTGGACTTATCATAGCGCCCCATTTTGAGGAGGTAATGAGCCTTATTGTGGTAAGGGTAGATATTCTCCTCTACTATGTCAGTCTTCTTGGGATTTTCCAGGACTTCCAGAGATTTCTCCAGATTTCCCATGGAATCATACAGATTAGAAAGGTCCAGACTAAGTCCTTTTTCAAACCCTAGCTCCTCACTCTTTTGGTAATAGGCTAAGCTTTTTTCGTAGTCAAGGAGGTAATACTGTTGGAGGTTCCCCAAGGCGAAAAAGCCTGCTGGAGAATTTAACTTTTGTACTAAAGAATGAAATTCTTCAATCTGATCCTTTGTTTCATCCAGCAGCGTGATACAATAATATAAGCCATTAAAGGCATCATGATCTGCCGCATCTCTGTCTATGATGTTATGGTAGTATCCTATAGCCTTTTGGGGATTTTGAGATTGGTAGGATATGCCCAAGTTTAAGAAGGCCCACTTATAGTCCGGGTCTAATTCCAGACACCTTTCATACTTCTCCCGTGCTTCTTCAAACCTATCCAGTATGAAGAGTTCATTTCCCCACCTGAAGAATGCATCCATGTATTCTTCATCTTTTTCAGTAGCAGTCTGATAGTAGGCTATGGCTTTTAAGGGATCCTCATGGTCATAGGAGCGGGCCAGATTGTAGAAAGCCCATTTATAATCCTCATCTATGGTTAAACACTTTTCGTATTTCTGTCTGGCTTCTACCAACAGCTCCCGGTTTAGGAGGGCGTTTCCCCAACGGTTAAATGCGTCTATATAAGAACTGTCTTTCTCAGTAGCCTTTTCAAAATAGGAGGCAGCCTTAACATTATCTTCTCCTTCAAAAGAGCGTCCTAAATTATAGTAGGCCCATTTGTAGTCCTGATCCAGTTCCAGACATTTTCCATATTTATTTCTGGCTTCGTCCTTCTTTTCCATGTCCAAAAGGACATTTCCCCAAATGTTATATGCGTCTATGTAAGCAGGATCAGATATGGTAGCCTTTTCAAAATACTCAGCTGCCTTTTCATTGTCATCGTCTTGGTAAGATCTTCCCAAATTATAGAAGGCCCACTTGTAATTGGCATCCAGTTCTAGGCATTTTTCATATTTCTCCCGGGCCTCTACATTTTTCTCCAATGCTAGTAAAGCATTTCCCCATCTGTTAAAAGCTTCTATATAGGTAGGATCTATTTCTGTAGCTTTTCCAAAATATTCCGCTGCCTTCAAATCATCCTCCCCCTGATAAGAACGCCCTATGTTATAAACTGCCCACTGGTAGGTAGGATCCAGTTCCAATACTTTCTCATATTTCTCTCGAGCCTCCTCTCTTCTGTCAAGATTAAGCAATGCATTTCCCCACCCATTATAGGCGGCTGTGAAGGACGCGTCTTCTTCTGTGGCTTTCTGGTAACTAACAGTAGCTTTTTCAAACTCTCCTTTCTCCTCAAATGCTACCGCCTCGTCAAAATAGTTCTGGGCCGCACTCATAGAATTGGCTATGGTTTAGGGTGTGTAGGTGTTTCATAGGTAGGAGAATGGTTCTTCTCCTTACCACCAAGAATATAACACTTTTCAACCTTCCTATTATCTATGGAGGGATAAATTTTAGTTTTCGGGTTTGATACAATTGACAAAAGGTGAGCTTTGGTATTGTACAGATCATGATCCGTACCGGCCTCACTTCAGATATTCATCCTTCGCCAGTCTATCTAATGACTCCGGATCATGGGAAGGGAGGTAGATCAGTCGGTTTTGGGAAGCGTAAGCCTTTATGCCTGTATATGTCTGGGTGCAAAGCTTGAAGTCCTGATGCCCGGCCGAGTGTACTTCCTCTACTAGCTGGGCTTGATCATAGGTAGCATCCCCAGCCAGTAGGTAGTCCATCTCACTCCCTTTCACCAATACAGAACAGTGCCCCACTGTATGACCTGGCGTATGCACCAGTTGAATCTCTCCAGACTGAACCAAAGACTTTGCTAATGGAAAAGCTGGGTTATCCTTCTCATTTAAAGAAATGGGCTTGGGCTCAAACCATTTGGGATATAAGGTAGGCAGGGCAAAGCTGGGTTTTTCCCACTCCAATTGATGCACCAATATATCGGTACCCTCAAAATAACTCAGCCCATCAATATGATCCAGATGTAGATGGGTCAGAATCACCTGAGAAAGATCTTTTACTTCATATCCTAACTTGGCCAGTTGAG
This sequence comes from Bacteroidota bacterium, assembly GCA_038520955.1. GTDB lineage: Bacteria > Bacteroidota > Bacteroidia > J057 > J057 > JBCBKZ01. The sequence continues at coordinate 7,859 of JBCBKZ010000194.1, forward strand.
GTCCTACTTCATCTTCTGCCTGTATCTGGAACTTGAAAAGGGTGGTGTTGATATAGTTAGTAACAAAGCCTTCAGCCTTGAAATAGTCTTCCTCTAAGACTGTGGCATTCTCACCCGTATCTATGAGAAACTTCCCTTCAGGATGATCTATCAGCCAAACCATGATGGGCATAAAGTCTTCCCACTCTTTCCCCAGCAGCAGATGGATCTTGGCACTTAAGGCACCTCCCTTAGCCGTTTTATAGGCTTTCTTCACTTTCACATAGCCCGTAGAAAAGCCATGTAAAAAGCCGTCTCCTTCTTTGAACTTGACGGGTTTTGAGATTGTGGTTTGCATTGGAAGAGTTAGGAATTTACAGGAAGAATAGCTTCCTTATTTCGATGATTCAGCATTTTGGTTGGACTTGGGGAATTGAAAGTTCTTTATTTAACCCAATTTTCAATTTGAATTAACTCCATTCTACCTAGATGCTTTTCATTATTGGTAACCATGATCATTTCATGGTAAATGGCAGTAGCTCCTATAAATAAGTCTAAATCATCTACTATTTCTCCAGCTTTCCGAAGTCTTGCTTTTTCTGCAGCATAAATATCCAGAGACGGGAAAATTGGAAGAATATTGAACTCCTG
>JBCBKZ010000195.1:0-8449 GCA_038520955.1 Bacteroidota bacterium
TCATTTATCATCTGGTGATATTCCCAGCTTTTGGCAAACAGAATCTTATCCAGATAGGCTTGCTCTTTTTCTTTTGGGAGGTCAATATCAGAAAGCTCGTAGTACTGCTTTTTATGCCACAGTATGAACTCATCGAGCTCTTTAGAAACTCTTTTCACCACCTCCGGGATGGCTTTTAGGATAGGTAAGGAAGTCGTACTCATACAAACAAATGTGTTGAAAATGGGACATATCTGCACTGGGTACTACCCAGGCAGAGAACTCTTATTTCACCACTGAAGGGAGAATGTTAATTCACATAAAGAATCGATAGAAAAAGAGAGAGTATTAAAGAGAATGAAGAAAAAAAGTTGAGATAAGAAAAGGCCCCCCTCTGCTATGGTTAGAGAGAAGGGCCCAATATAGTTGGCTTACAAAAACTTATAGTTCTATCCAGCCATCCAGCGGAAAACTCACGCCCATGCTTACCGCTATATCTCTGTTGGAATAGGTGGTTCCCGGAAGGATATCCGCTAGTCCATATCCATAGCGAATATCAAAGTAGAACCACTTCCTTTTTCGTAAACGTTGATGAAATCCTGCCCCTATGATGACCCCATAGTCTTCTGTCAGGTAGTTCTCTTGCTTTTCTTCATTCACCTGAGCCTGTATTAAATATCCTCCGTAAGGGCCTACAAATACCTTAGGCCTGAAGCCTCCCTTTCCAAAGAAGAACTTGGCTAAAAGAGGTACTTCCACATAGTCCAGGCTAATCTGTTCTCCATTTCGGGAAACAGCTCCCTTCCTTACGAGGTTCACTTCCCCTCCTATCCCAAACTTCTGAGAAATGCTGTAGGTAAGGAATCCTCCCACACGGGCGCCCATTTTCACCCTGCCACTCTCAAAGTCTGAGAGTCCGGTAATGGCCGGGCCTAGCTTAATCCCGATTGAGGTATTCTGGGCAAAGGATGATAAGGTGGTTAAGCTGAAAAAAAGCAAGAAGCAAAAGGTAAACGTTAGATTTTTTCTCATGACAAAGTCTATTCTTTATGATTAAAGGGAGATTCCTAATAGTCCCAGAAAGTGATGGATTCCCAGATTCAGGAGTATCACCAGCAGGCCAAATGCAATTGCGCCCCAATTATGTCTCAGCCTGAAGCCTTTCATAATTTTATCTGACAGTAGGACGGAAACGGTAGTGATCACAAGGTTAGCTATGGTGAGGCTTCCTACATTCAGGCTTACACCTAGTTGGAGGAGCCCCCATACCATTCCTGCGTTGAAAAGGGAGACGAGTATGCCTACCCAAAGGGCTTTTTCAAAATTTCGGACATATACAAAGGGAAGCAAATACGCTACTGACGCTACGGAGGCCCCTAAAATGAGCCAATTCATAAGCAGATTGAGTGTAAGAGCCATCGCAAGCTGATTTTTAGGTTGAACAAAGTATTCTCACTTATTCAAGCTAAATGCCATTACACATAAAATACTGACAATCAGGATTTTACCCTTTTATAAATCGAAGGATTTTTTACCAAAATAGAAAAATGATTCTCTGAGAAAGTAAGTGAGGACCGTTTTCCAGGAGAGATCAGGAGCTAACTCTTCAATGTAAACTCCAGAGGAGACTTGCGATTAATTGCACTCTTCTTTCTCAAATAAGAAGTGAAGGGGTATTTTAATTCAATATAGTTCAAAAAAGAGGAAAAATGGTGAAAGTATGCGAGCACAAATACTGCTACCTTCAATAACATCTTCTACCTACGAGCTTCTTTAGCTAATGAGAGGACCAGACAAAACACATCAGGAGTTCGTAGCGGAACCTGGATCAAAGGAGAAAAAGGGACGCTATTCAGAAAAGAGTTGGTAGAAGGGATCAAAAGCATTCAGGTAAATCCTAATACCACACCACTCTTTTTATTAAGAGGAATCAGGTTTCAGGTAATTACGATAGTTTATGGAACCTATACCTCAGATGGCATAGAAACCCTTGGGTTCTTATTTGATCCGGCAGATTAACACACAGTCTACTTTCATGGAAGCTTTGAAAATTTTACTAACCCCCTCATGAGTCATCAAATACATAGTTCTTTTCAGGGTAAGGCGGCCATCATTACCGGAGCGGGTCAGGGAATAGGCTATGAGATCGCTTATCAGCTTGCGAAAAGAGGGACCCACGTCCTCTTAAATGATATTGATGAGGTGTTGGCAAGTAAGGCCCAAGAGAACATCAATGCTTCTTTCCCTGGAAAATGTCATGCTATGGAAGGGGACGCCTCCGCTTATACTTTCATACAGAAAATGGTTCAGACTTGCCTGATCCAATTTGGGCGTCTGGATTTTGCTATCGCGAATGCAGGAATTACGCTGGGAGGGGATTTCTTCAAATTTCCACCTGATCAGCTTGACAAAATGCTTCAGTTAAATCTGGCAGGTTCTTTTTTCTTGGCACAGGCTGGCGCCAATCATATGAGAGAGGCAGGTCGCGGAGGTAGAATCATTGTGATGTCCTCTGTGGTAGGTATCAGTGCATATCCTCAGCTAACGGGATATGCCATCACTAAGGCAGGACTAAGTATGATGGCCAAGGGATTGGTCCCAGAACTCTCTCCTTATGGAATCACCATCAATGCTGTCGCACCCGGAGCGACTCTTACAGAAAGAACGCTGGAACATGAACATTACCAGACAGAGTGGGAAGATGTTACTCCCAACAGGAAGGTAAGTACCACCCTGGACATAGCAGAGGGAGTCCTATTCCTTCTGTCTGATCAGGCAAGACATATCAACGGACAAACCATCACCATAGATGGAGGTTGGACAGGCTTAAGTCCTAATCCAGAAAGCTTCAAATCCATTTAACCCTCTCATCCTTATAACCATAAGTGAAATGAAAAGCATCATTTTTTCCTTTCTACTCAGCATACTCCCTTTCTGGGTGATAGCCCAACAAGAACATCCCTCCTGGCAATACATAGAGGTAGATGATACAAAAGGAAAATGGGGTGATACAGAAGAGCCTTCCTGGTTAAGGTACTTTGGATTGGACATGGGGAACATTAATGAGGATAACCAATTGGATATTCTCACAGGAAGATATGTATACCTCAATCCGGGAGGAGATATGACCGCTTCCTGGGAAAAGGTAGAGCTTCCTGTAAATGTAGATGGAATTCTGGTCATGGATGTGGATGGAGACGAGTACGCAGACCTCATCGCGCAGGCTTTACCGGAACTGGTATGGCTAGAGGCTACCAATGAGGAAGGCACAAAGTGGCGCTCACAAGTCATAGGTAAAATCCCCAAAACCTCACATACCAATAGTCAGGGGTTTGAAAGAGGGCAACTTATTGCTGGAGGTAAAGAAGAGTTTGTCATAGCGGGTAATGGCAATATTTATCTAGTGGAGCTTCCCTCAACACCTGCCAAAGAAGAATGGCCTATCACCCTGGTGGCAGAAAACACTTCTGATGAGGGCATAGGAGTAGGCGATATTGATGGTGATGGTGACATGGATCTGGCAGCAGGAAGAAGACCTGAAGGAGGTGATGAACCCCTCATTCTGGTATGGTATGAAAATACAGGTCAGGCTGAGACATGGCCACCTACGGTCATAGGTAACAGCAACCACCCAATTGACAGAGTGGAAATAGCGGATCTGAATGGTGATAGGAAAGCAGACATCATCATTGCGGAAGAGCGCTACCCCGGTAAGGAGCCAGATGGAAATTTATTCTGGTTTGCTCAGGGGGATAGCCCTAAAGCTGAGAAGTGGGCCAGGAACAGAGTGGTGACTCAATACTCCATGAATAATCTGGACATAGCTGACATAGATGAGGATGGAGACATAGACCTCATCACCAATGAGCATAAAGGGCCCCGCCTAGAAACCCAGCTATGGGAGAATGATGGAAAAGGGAACTTCTCAAAGGTGATTCTAGATACCGGTAAGGAGAATCACCTAGGAACCCAATTAGCGGACCTGGACAATGATGGAGATCTGGACCTGGCAGGCATAGGCTGGGACCAGCATGAGAAAGTGCATGTATGGAGAAATGACGGTTTCACTAATGATAGAACCCGACCTCCTTCTTCCGGCTTCATCCAAATCCATGAAGGTACTTATGAAGAAAGAGCACATTTCGTCATTACTACACCCGCTGCCATTTATTATTATGATAAGGCCGGAGGGGGATTATCCAGGCTATTTGATAAGGAAGGGAAGGATTGGATAAATTTCAGGATGAAACCCTGGAATGAATATCCTGCCGCAGCTGCCTCCGCATTTAGGGGGATTCCCAATACCGTCTTTCAGTCTGAAGATGGTGGGGCTGGACATCCGGGTCATGATAAATGCACCAGCATACAAGTAGATGATCACACCATCAGGTCCACTAGCAAAAGTGGAAAATGGAGTTGGGAATGGACTTTTGGAGAAGAATATGCGGAACTCCAGATTCTTAAGACTAATCCTGATCATGCCTACTGGTTTTTATATGAAGGGACTCCGGGGGGAATGTTTGATCCTGAGCATAGCTACTTTGGCTATGATAAAGGAGGTCCCCTGGCTACCCAATGGGACTACTATAAGGGGGAAAAACTATTCGATCAGATCTCATGGGCCTATGTAGGCCACGATGCGGTAGATAGAGTACTCCTCCTATCCCAGCTAGTGCCGGATACCTTATCAGATACCTTCTCCTATCTGGGAAACACCAAGGAAGGCATTAACTCAGATGACGGAATGGTGGTGTTTGGATTTGGCAGAGCTGAAGGGGCCAAGCCCCTTCTCACTCAACCTTTACGTTTTCGGGTACAGTTTATAGAGAAAGCGATTAGAACAGAGAAAGATCATGCGGAGATCACATCCTTATTCGAGTAAGGGATCTCCCGGTCTCCCGAAATGATTTTCCTGTGCATCCAGGACCAGCACCCAGTCATTCCCTTTTCCTTGAGAAGGTGGCATAATATCCACCATCTTATCTGTAGGATAGGAAGCTGCCTGAAAAGATACGCCCGTTCTGGTATCATACCACCAGCCAGAGACCATATCGCCATTCAAGTTGGTTAAGTCCAACTCTATGGTTTTCCCTGTAGGAAAGTAAATCATGGCATAACTGCCTTCCGAATCTCTGGTGGCTATGACGTATGTTTCATCGTCCTCCTGCTTACTTATTACCATTGACTGGTCTGGAATTCTACTCAAGAAGGGCCTTGAAAGCATAAGGTTTTTGAGATGTTTCATTTGATTGGCAAGGGGTAGCTGGAGGGCTTCTTTCCATGGTCTGAGGGGATAATTGATGGGATCCTTGTCATTAGTAAACATCTGCCAGACGGCATGGCAGCCATAACTATGGCCGAAGCTACCGGCAAACACATTCCAATAGATGATTCTCCTGATATCCGAAGGGACACTATGGCCCAGTTCCTTAGCATTAAAACAGTTAGGGTGGTCTTCATAGAGAGGTTCTCCATCCAGGACTGGCTTGGTAGGACTGAGGTTGTAATCATGGGCCATGATTTCATAGGTAGGCTGATTAGGACAGTGCCCTGTCTGATGCATATTAAAATCCAGCCATTCCTCCTGATGGAACCAGTTAGAGGATCCTCCTGGGCGAGAAGGCTGGGGATGAAAAGTGATCAGAGCTTCTTCTGCACTTCCTACTCCTTCCGTCACTCCTTTCGCCATGGCATTCCAAACAGCTATGTCATCACTCCCTTCTCTGGGGTTGCGGTCTCCCCCCATTACCCAGATGATATTATCCCGTTCTTTGTATCTTTCTCCCATCCATTTCCCCAACGCTTCAGCATTATCTGCATTGAGTACTTCCGGGCCTATCCCCCAGCCGGCTTTGAAAAGCTTATCTCCCCAGGTTGGAAGTAAGGCTACGTACATCCCAAGCTCATCCGCTTTGGCGATAATGTAATCTACATGTTCAAAGTATTTAGGGTTGGGGTTTGAAGGATCATCATCTATCAGAGGAGTTTCTCCATAAGGGTTAGGATCATGGAGACCATCCAGCTCAGCTAATGCCACTGCATGAATGACAGTAAATCCCTGGGACGCCCTTGTCTCAAGATAATGGTCGGCTTCTTCCCTATCACATCTGTGGAACAGCTCCCAGGCCGTATCACCTAACCAGAAAAAGGGCTTCCCGTCTTCTGTTACTAAAAAACGTTGGTTGTCAGATACCTTCAGGCTCTGGCCAATGAGAGCCAACTCCGCAGAACAAAAAAACAATAGAATCACAAGTCTTTTCATGCAAGCTATGGTTTGAGGGTCATTTACCTACCTAGAGTAGATTTATCGACTCAATAACCAGCTTAGGCACGGGAAAGTTGGAGTTTAGCCAATCCAAAAGGCGGCAACACTAGTGTGTTCCCTGTTAGGGGCTTAGCTACCACATTTGCCTCCCCCCTTTCACCAAACCTCATCATATCCTCTACCGTGAGAATCACCAATTCCCCAGACTGAAACTCCTCTGGAAGCATAATCTCCATTTCTTCTCTACTGAAACTGGCGAGGAGAATAGTCTTATTTTGTCCATTCTCAAAAGCCAGTCCTGTAAAGGACAATGACTCTGAGGCTTCCACCACCCTAAAAGTAGCAGCTTTGTTAGGGAGAATTTGCTGAAAGATCCAAAAGACCGGATATAGCTGAGCCGACTTGGCAGGGAATAAGTCTGGGTAGGATGGATGCTCTGCCTGCATTAGACCTCTTAACCCAACCGTCTCAAAAAAGGTAGCTCTATCTGCCTTAGCTTTGATCAGTTGGTTGATCATACCCAGGGTCCATGCAGCCCCAAACATAGACATTTGCCTTAGGTCTACATTGTATGGAAGCTCTCCTTCTATGGGTTTCATCTCTCCCGTGGCATCCGGATTCCAACGCATTTTCAGGCTAATAGGGCCTACATGCACGTCCTCTCCTGCTGCAAATTCTCTGGTAGAAGCTATGGAATGCTGAATAGTGTTCAGATTTTCTACCATTGTAGCATGATCCACCGCATGTACCTGAGGATTCACTGAGAATACAAGGTGGTCTATCTCTTTGACTGAAAACCTTTCCCGATTCAGATGGGTAAAGTAGGCATTGGTTCCGGCTCCTATTTTGGCGTCTGGGAAGAGCTTTCTCAAGCTTGGAAGAGTCTTCTCTAAGGTCTGGTCTGTAGTCGTAAATGGAGTAGTATTGAAAACATGGAGAATGACCACCTGTGGGCTAACCTTCTTCAAAACTTTTGCCAGTTCTTGCAGCTCTACTTCTATGAGGTCAAAAAATAAGGCTAGTTCTAAAGGTAGATTAAGGCTATCCGCCTCCTGAATTCCTAGTTTAAGGTCTTCCATCCAACTGGGCTTATTCAGATAGACATCCACCTGATAGTGATCAAATGGGAGTTTCTTCATTTGATCAAGTGAGTTATCAGATAAAGGGCGCTCCTCTGATGACTGCCCAATGCCTAGAGAAGGAAGAGAATAAGTACCCTTACTCAAGGAGAATTGAGGTAAGCCTGATTCTGCAGATTGGGTAGCTGAAGCAAAATTAGCCTCCAGTGTGATGATTTGTTTGACGACATCCCCTTTTTTAAGCTGAACGGACATGGGTAAGCTTAGCGGCGTACAGTATGTCTTGTAAGAATCATCCAGCCAATTACGCTGATCTTCAGCTTCAAAGGTATCTCCCTCAAAGGTGATTTTCACCTCCTGCCCTCCTTCAAAAGGGAGGATCATTTCCTCGACATCATAAAAAATCTGATGAGGGCTTATGAACTCGGGGAAGGTTTCTCCCGACTGTTTCCCGCCAGGATGTACCAAAGTTACCTTTCTCCCAATATTGTCCTTAGTAGGGTGAAGGACGGTGAAGCCTACCCTGTTTCGCTTAAAGTCCTTTATGACTGTTCCTTCTATCTCAAATACTATCTTGTTGTCAGAGGTACCTTTAATTTGGCAATCCCATCTCAGTAGTGTGTCAGCCCCTCTTTTAGCTTCCGCCTCATAGCATATCTCAAAAGCATTCTCATATACTTCAATCTCCTCAGACAGAAACTCAAAAGGGATGGTATCCCAGTTATGATCTCTCACAGCATGGTTGATCATCCTCAAGACTTCATTCTCTCCCAGGCGAATGTATCTGAGAAAGCCATTTTCATATAGCATATGAAAACTTCCTGCTGTGAGAGAAGTCTGTTTGGGAAGGGGAGTCGAACTCCCGGATGCCAGGATGGATTTAAGATTCATGTGGCAAAAATAGGGAGATAACATAAGAATATTATCTCCCTGAATGGTGAATTAAAAAGAACCCCTAACAAGTTTTCTTTCTATTCTCCAACCACTGTCCAGAACTGTATTTACCTCCAAGGTAGAGGGATAATCATTGTGATGCTGGGCGCTTCTCCAAGCGGTGTATGTAGAGAGGTAGAAGGGATCTGATATTGAGGGAATGGTCATATCATAATCATGAGAGGACAGTCAG
>JBCBKZ010000196.1:0-8441 GCA_038520955.1 Bacteroidota bacterium
GAATTAGGCCACCATGGCCCAAACAAATACGAGGGAGATAACTGCCAGCAGGACCATCCAAAGATTCCTATCCTGCCCGGTTCTGCTTTCAGAACGATGCCTTTCTCTTAAGGAATTAGACTCATGGCAGCCTGTTGCCAGCCATTTTTTGCAATCCTTTTCTACCCTCTCCTGAATACGATTCGTATCTATCTCTGGATTAAGATGATCCAGTTGGTCCTTAATGTGATCAAGTTCTCTTCTGAGTTTGTCACATAACACAGAATCAGAATCATAAAGATCTTCGTGAAAACAAAGTTCTTTCTTCAGGCTCTTGAGCTGACGGGTAAGTTGTTTTTTGATTTTCCCCTTGCGCTGTTTGGCTTCCTCAGTGAGGACTTCAAACCGCTCTTCTTTCCATGAGGAAATCTGTTCTTCAATCTCTTCGCTAGGCATATCGTCTATTGAAGCATTCTTCATTAAAGACTGGGCCATAATTCTCATAGCGTTTAGTACTGTGCAATAGTAGAAAAAAAATATGAAAAACTCCTACTACCGACTGTTTCTTCAGCATGAATATGCTGCTGAACAGCATAGCAGATGTAATGTTTTCGGTTAAGTAGTGTTGAATTAATTGATTGACGGTTCATTTATCTATCAAAAAACCTTGATTTTACCCTTATGATGGATAATTAATCGAGAAGTAACCCGTTTTTTGTGGTAGAGAGGCTAAATCAGCTTATGAAGAAGGACATTTACGATTTTTGCAAAAGATGAAATAAACTGTTGTAGATAGTTAATCGTTTTTTCAGTTTTTTCCTGACATTAGTTTTCAACTTATCCGCTTAATACGCTTCCCAGAATACCGATATCTTATTATTAAGAGTACCGCATTATCCCGGTCCTCATCTGCCGATCTCGCTATAACCTGATTTTTGTTAACCATTTAGTACCATTTGTTATGTATTATATCAGGAAGTATGCTGATTCTTGGGCTATTCATAATAACCAGACAAGAAAAAGCAGGATGTTATCTCAAAATGAGGTGATGAAAATTCTGGATGAGTTTCCTAACCTTAGAAATGGAATAGGCTCCCATTTAGCCACCACTTTCTTCAGAAATAATATCAGGTCTATCAGCGACCTACCATAATCAATTCCTTCTAATTGAAGGAGTAAGTGATGCATAATCTTAATCTGGTAATTTTTTTACCACGGATTAAAAGTGCGAATAAGGGGTATTTTTTAATGATTTGGAGAATCATTTGTGATTTTTCATATATATTTATGTTAGTTTATCTAAACTAAACTTTCATAAGTAGAATTTTCTCCTTGTATAACCAATAGCACTTTTATGAATATCAGCATCAGCCAACCTGTTTCACTTCTTCAGGTGGGAAACAGAGACCTGAATGAAGATTATATTTTCCCCTCAGGAGAAAAGTCAAAAAGAACCACCAAATTATTCGTCGTAGCCGATGGATTAGGCGGGAAAGGCAAGGGAGAAGTTGCCTCGAAGATGGCTACGGACATTATCTCCGACTATATTTTAGACCTTCCCACTGACAAAGATCTTCACCAGGAAGACCTTAATGTAGCCCTTCAAAAGGCTGAAAAAGCCCTTAGAGAATATACCACTACTAATTCTGCCAGCCTGGGGATGGGCACCAGCCTATCCCTCATATACCTGGGTCCCGGACTCATTACCATGGCTTGGGTAGGAATTTGTCCCATTTATCATTTCCATGAAGAAAGCGGACAGCTCTCCCGTGTAAATGCACTATCCTCAGAAGATAAGAATACCGACCAAACAGATGAGCGCATCTACGGATCTCATAAATCTTCCAGTTTTCATCTTGTTCAGCTTTCCTATGACGAAATAAGCCAAGGGGACTATTTCCTGGTCTGCTCAGAAGGATTGTTAGAAAAGATAACTGAGCGTGAGTTAAAAGAGCAGTTTGATAATGCCAAACATCCTGAGGCGATCATTACTGATGTAGTCATAGAATTTACAGAAAGAGAATCTGGCAACTATTCCTGCCACCTGTTTCAGGTAATCTCTGTCAGCACCAAAGACACTCCTGCACCTAAGAAGAGTAAATCTGCTGTTACCCCCTCTACTGTTTTTGCACCTGGCTCAAAAACCACGGAAGTAGCTACCGGTAAGGAAACGGGAACAGAGGTAAAAAAGAAAGAGGATAAGACGCCCGCCAAAATGGATCAATTCATTCTTTGGGGGGTATTAGGGGTTATAGCGCTGGTAGTAGTAGGCTTATTTATCTTTAACAGCACCCGGAATAAAAACACCAGGTTCGGCACCTATATGGAACTGGCAAATGAGGCCACAGAGGTGAAAGAGTTTGACCGAGCCATTGAGATGTATGACAGTGCCTTCTTCGCTACTGAAGATCCGGCAGAGAGAGGGACGGTTTCTCAGTTGAAAGCTGATGCCATGGCCTTGAGAAAAGCCAATATGCTGACAGTAAGAGAATATCTCAGGCTAGCAGAAGCTAATATGGAGGCTGAAGACTTCAAAGCTGCGGTTACAGATTATAAAAACGCCATAGAGGTAGATTCACAAAATGGTAACCCAGATGATACGCCTATCCCGCTTGAAAAAGTAGCTGAAGCCAGAATTAAGTATGCACATAGCCTGTTCATTGCGGAGAATGATCAGAAAAATTACCAGGAAATTCTGGACCTATACCAGTCAGCCTTTGATATCTATGAGGAAAATGAAACCCTGACCGCTCCAAGAACACCGTATTATGATCTGGCCGTCATTAGGGCAAAAGAAGCCAAGGGTTACCTGAAAGGAGAAGGGCCTTCCGAGGAAGGATTACTAGCAGATCAGACGACCAGGTCTATGCCTACTCGCGGCTTACAGCCGGACACAAGATCCACAGAAGATGATGTGGTGGGATCTTTGGATGACCTAAACCTTAATTTGCAAACCAAGCCAGAGGAAAGTACAGATACTAAGGCTAGTGAGACCCAACCAACTACCCCTTCAAAGGAGACTTTGGCAGATAATGCTTCTAAGAGTTCCACTCCAGCGACTACTCCAAAGAAGGAAAGTAGCACCTCTAAGCTAGGTCCTACAAGGGGCACGGCTAAAAGTAAACCCTCTGGTAGTACCCTCCGCACGGCTAAAGCCACCCCTAAAGGCACTCAGCAGCAGCAGTATTACGTGCAACAGGGAAAATTAGCCTACCAACAAGGAAAGAATACAGGCTCCTTCCAGGCTTATCAGGCCAGCATAACTAATCTGGCTGCAGCAGGTGTAGCCAGGGATGGAATGGCTTCTTATTATCTCGCATATATGTACCACGCAGGACTAGGCATAGCAGAGAATCCACAGATGGCACTGAAATATGCTCAGGAATCGGCTAACAAAGGATGGCCCAGTGGCTACTATCTGTATGCACATATCCTGCTGGAGCGTAACAATAAGGTAGATAGTGCCAATGCCAAGAAAGCCTTGGTAAAAGGTTGTGAGAAAGGGCATAGAGAATCCTGCAACAGGCTTAATCTGGTAAACAAGTAACATGAATTCACTCTTGCTCAGAATTTCTACCACCATAGATGGCTGGAATGAAGCTGTGGGAAAAGCCGCTTCGTGGTTGAGTCTTTTTCTGGTAGCAGTAGTTTGTGTGGATGTTTTCCTTGGGAATGTATTCAGGTATTCAAATGCAGGCCTTTTTGAACTACAGTGGCATTTCTTTGCCCTCATCTTTCTACTGGGGGCAGGATATACCCTAAAGACAGATAAGCACGTAAGGGTAGACGTTTTCTACAGTAAGTTTTCACCCAAACTCAAAGCCTGGGTTAATTTGTTGGGAACCCTTCTTTTATTAATTCCCTTCTGTGTGGTGCTCATAGATACAGGAAGTACCTTTACCGCTAATTCATGGGCTTTACAAGAAAAGTCTGCTGATCCAGGTGGCCTTCCGGCTAGGTACCTGATCAAAGGTTCAATAGTTTTAGGGGCGTTTTTTCTTCTTTTACAAGGGATCAGTATCTTGCTTCATTCCCTGAGAACCATCAGTGGAGAAAAGTCCGGATAGGATGTACTCCGGAGGTCATGGATTAATATGCACGCAGAATACCTACCACTACTACTTTTTGCAGGAGTATTCCTCACCTTATTGACAGGTTACCCCGTTGCCTTCACCCTGGGAGGGCTTTCTATTCTTACCGGCCTGTTTACTATGGGCCTGGATTTCTTCTACTTACTTCCCCTGAGAGTCTATGGCACCATGAGCAATTATATCCTGATTGCGGTTCCTCTCTTCATTTTCATGGGAATTATGCTGGAAAAGTCAGGATTAGCAGAAAATCTCCTCCATACCATGTCTATGGTTTTTGGTCGTTTCAGGGGGGGGTTGGCTATTTCCGTCATCATAGTAGGTGCACTTTTAGCTGCTTCTACCGGCATAGTAGGCGCTACCGTCATTACGATGGGTCTGATCAGCTTACCTGTCATGCTTAAACGGGGCTACCCTCCTACCCTGGCTACCGGAACCATAGCGGCATCAGGTACACTGGGACAGATCATTCCCCCCTCCGTGGTATTGGTCTTATTGGGGAGTGTGCTCAATGTGTCTGTGGGTAAACTTTTCAAGTCTGCCCTGATTCCAGGTCTCATTCTGGTAGGCATGTATATACTATACGTCAGCCTTTACTCGGCTTTTAATCCATCTAAGGTTCCCGCCATAGAGGAAGAAGAATTACAGGACTTCAGAACCAATACCTCTGCTGGTGAATTACTCAGAATTTTGTTTCTGCCTCTGATCCTTATACTGACAGTTCTAGGGTCTATTTTCCTGGGGATTGCCTCTCCTACTGAAGCTGCTGCTTTAGGGGCTCTGGGTGCTACCCTTTTAACCCTACTCCAGAAGAAGTTTTCTCTGGATGTATTGAAATCTGTCATGCAGGAAACGACTAAGCTGACCAGCATGGTTTTTATGATTCTCATAGGCGCTACTGCCTTCTCCCTGGTTTTTAGAGGATTAGGCGGTGACAGATTTTTAACCTACTGGATAGAATCCGCCAATCTTTCTCCGGAAATGTTCCTACTGCTGGTGATGGTACTCGTCTTCATAGCAGGATTCTTCATTGACTTCATCGAAATCATCTTCATATTTGTACCGGTCATTACGCCTATTATGGCCAGTATAGGCATAGATTTTATTTGGGTAGGAATTCTATTAGCGCTAAACCTGCAGACTTCTTTCCTCTCGCCCCCCTTCGGCTTTGCCCTCTTTTATTTGAAAGGGGTTTCTCCACCGGAAGTAACCACTGCTCATTTGTACAAAGGTATTATCCCCTTCGTAGGTATTCAGGTGGTGCTCCTAGCCTTGATCATCCTGTTTCCAGAAATTATCTACTTAATCAAATAGGCTTCCCCGGAACTATGTCCCAGAGAAGCCTGCCTGATTACGCTATTTCCTCCTGCTTACCTCAGGATGGTGATGATCTCGAAGGCCTCCAAAGGTTTCTCTTTCTTCGCTGAAGTAGCACTTACTTTCACTGTGTAAACCCCCTCAGGTATTAGCTCTCCTTCTATGTTTCCATCCCAGTTCACACTGTCTCCCCTACTCTCATATACCAGCATCCCCCATCTGCTATATACCTGAAACAGTATGTCTTTTACTCCCAGGGTAACTACAGTGTATTCATCATTAATTCCATCCCCATTAGGACTGAAGGCTGTAGGTGTGAATACCTGGATCTTTTTCACCTCAAGCGGTCCAAAGGAGGTTGAATCCGAACAACCGCCTTCACTTAGGGCAATGAGTTCTACTTCAAACTCTCCAGTTTGCTCATAGGTATGGGTTGGGTTTTCCTGGCCTGAAGTAGTTCTATCTCCAAACTTCCAGATATAAGAATCTGCATTTTCACTAAGATTGGTGAAGTTCGCGGTTAGCTCTTCCACGTCTTCAGAATTATCAACGGTAAAAGCGGCCCGAGCTAAGGGTGTTACATTCAGATAAACACTGGCAGAGTCTACACAGCCCAACTGAGAAGTGGCTATGACATTAAACCGCTGGCTGGAAGAAGAGGTGATGAATATAGCTTCTCCTTCTTCTCCATTACTCCAAACGAGTGGACGAGGAGTATTAGCTGAAGCCGAAAGAATGGCCTCCTGTCCTTCACAAACAGAAACTGAATCTGCTATTTGGATAATGGGGAGCTGGTTAACCTGAACCTGGACACTATCATTCGCCTTACATCCATTAGCTCCAGTGCCCTCTACGATATAGACATTCGTTTCTGTAGGGCTAACTATTGGATCTCCCACATTGGTTGAAGATAGTACCGGATTAGGTTGCCATACATAGCTCTCCCCTCCTGATGCGGTCAATAAAGTTTCTTCTCCCAGACAAAGCGTCTGATCTACTCCAGCATCTATGGCTGGTAATGCCAAGGGAGTTACCAATACTGAATCCGTATTGGTACAGCCAGTCATGTCTGTAACTGCCACATACATATAGGCCATCTCATTAACAGTTACCAGAGGATATTGAGCCCTATCGTTAGAAATGAGGTTTGTACTATTGGTAGACCATATATAAGATCTTCCATCATTAGCTGCCAGTCCTACTGTATCTCCTAAGCAGGCAGAGGTATCCGCGCCTGCTTCAGCCATAGCCAATTCTATGGCGAAGGTAAAGTACTGAGAGGCAGAGAAATCATGCGCAGCCATCATGTCTGCATTCTGTCCTGCTTCCAACCTGATATAACTTTCGTCTCCATTACTAAAATTTGGGTCATCACTAACCACCAAGAAAGAAACGCCAAGGGTGTCAGGTATAGATAGGGTAAGCTGAGCTACTGCTTCTAATGGTTCTGTCATATGCCAGGTTCTTCCCATAGCTAAACAACCCACCGAATCATTACCAGTAATGGACCTGGATACCTCCAGTGTTCCCATGTCATGACCCCAAATAGCATATTCGTAATCCATGGTGAATGTATTAGGATTCATGTTGTTTAGGGGATACAATTCTCCAAGTCCTACCGTAACTAAAGCAGATGCATTCCGACTCTTTGACTGCTTATGATCAAGGCCGGAGCAGTCATCCTTTCCTATTCCAGCAATATCATTCGCGTACTGGCTGGCTAGATCATAGAGCACATCTCCACTAGAGGAAATAAATGTATGAGGTAGAGAGAAACCGTATTTTAGCCCCAAATAAGTCTGTGTTTTTTCTCTTTGCTCCTGATTCTGAGAATAAGGAAACATGATGATCTCTGCTACATGCCCATCAAACAAGGCCTCAGGGAGATTACCTACAGAGATCTGCCCCCCTATGGCGAGAGGAGTGTTTATCCAGTCTTCTCCCCCAAGTATATTGACGCCGTTGGGTAGCCCATTAAGATAGGCCTCGCCTGAAGTTCCATTTCTGATGGCACCCACAATGCTTAATTCCTGTCCTACTGCTTCATTGAATAACAAAGGGTTATCATTATCTCCCAATAAGGCCTTGGTTCCTCCAAGGGCTATTTGGGTACTATCAAAGTTTCCTTGAGAAAAGACCAAGCCATCATTGTTGGACTTAAAGACGGCAAACATGCTGATTTCATCCTGCTTTCTTAACAGAGAACTATTCAGCAAACCGGTTTCCAGGAGTTTGTTTCCATCCATGCCCACCGTAGGGTAGAAGTTTTCTACCTGATCAAGCTGCATGAGATTAGCTGGATTCCTGGGCATAAAAGGTAAAGCTGCCAGGGTTTGATTTCCACTCGTATCTCGCCAACTCACAAGTTGGCCATTATTTCCTATCTGGGATTCAGGTCTTACCCAAACTGAAGCAGTATTGGCAGGACAGTTAAGGACCAGTGAATCCGGGCATTCAAAGACAACTGAGGTAGACAGTTTGGATTCACCACAGCCATCAAGCACCCCTTTTACAGCAAATTCTCCTCCGCCAAAAGGTCCGGTAAAAAGGGAACCCACTGTCTCCTCCAATAGAAATTCTCCGTCCTGATACCACAAATACTTATCATAATTTCCCCCTATGACAAAAAGTGTGGTACCGTCTGTACAATCCCCACTAGTTCCTACTGTACCTAGTTCTGTCAAAAAGGGGACATCCGTAGGGAATCCGGCATAGTAACCGGCCCATCCCCTGGCACCTGACTGACCAAACACTCCTACCTGAAGGGCACCATCAGAGGTTACTCTTATCCTACCTGTCAAGCCATCAATTCTGTAGGATGAAAATGCAGGCCTGCCTGGAACAGGAGTAGGGGCAGGTAAAACTACTGCTCCATTATCATCCTCTACTTCCACATTAGCTACTGAGGTGGTAACCAGAATAATTCCCCCTGTAAATTGTACACCTCCAATCTGATCTACTGCAGCTATATTGTTCACCTCACGAGGCTGAAAGCAGTTGATGGGGGGAAGGAAATTCAAGGATAAATTTACATTCACATTCGTAGAGGAAAGCATT
>JBCBKZ010000197.1:0-8411 GCA_038520955.1 Bacteroidota bacterium
TTCTCTATACCAGTAGAGACTGACTCGAAGGTTCCATTTCCAATATTTCTAAAGACATCAGAGAAAGGAGTTCCGTCATTACGCTCTCCCATAATGGCAAGATCCATCAGACCATTTCCATCATAATCCGCCCAGTCTACACTACTATTTCTTAGTGCCAGTGTCTGAGGAAGTGAGATATCTCTGAAGGCGTTTCCTTCCAGGTTTTCATATAGCTTCGTTGTTGGGCCCGTGGCTGACTCCCCAGTAAGAAAGATATCCTGATCACCGTCATTATCATAGTCTACCCAGTAGACATCCCCATTCATAACATCCTCCAGCTCGGCAGTTGCACTTATATCTACCAGAGAATTTCCCACACTTGTGTATACCTTGGTAAGTGGATTTCCATCAACATCCTCTCCAGCATATAGTAGGTCAAGATTACCATCATTATTCAGGTCTCCCCATTCTGCGCTGGCATTTCTAACTCCTGTCAAGGTATCTGTAATAAGGGTAAAGGAGTTATTCAGTCCATTATTAGCATATAAGTAGGCCGTAGGAACTGAGTCAGTAGCACCCGTTATGAACAGGTCTAAAAAGTCTGATCCATTCTGATCAAAGACATCTCCCCATGCAATACCAGCATCTTCTACTCTTAAAGGAGGAACATTGCTGAAATAGGTGGATGTTTCATCTGTGAAATCAGGAAGGATGAAGGTGATACTCTCCTCCTCAAATGGAGAAGTCTCAAAATCATTTTCTATCGCCTGAAGTCCGAAGAATATTTCTCCAGGGAAGCTTATGTCTGTAAGTCTGTAGGTAAATGTGGAGGTCAATTCTCCAGGTACGGGGACTCTTCTGAATCCGGTAGCTGGATCAGATAACCCAGATCGAATTTCCTGTCCTCCACTAGAGGTACCCACAATTAACTCATAAGTAGTTTCATCAGAAACTGTTGTAGCGGGATCCCAGCTTATTACTATATCAAAACCATCCTGTACAGCTGAAAGGTTTATGGGAGTCGGAACTACATCTGCCTCCAGGCCTGCCAACTGATTGGTATAAATATGGAAGGCATTTGTAGCACTTCCCACTGCTGTACCTGCCATCACCACATCTAATCTTCCATCAGTATTGATATCAGCCCAGCTCGCAATGCTACCATTATTCAAATCCTGGAATAACTGAGAGTTTATGGCTTCCTCAACAAAACCTACTCCATTATTATTTCTGTAAAGAACCGTGGTTCTATCAGTTCCAAAGTTCCCATTCTGACCTGTGAGAATAATATCCGTAAATCCATCCTCATTGAAGTCTCCCCAACTGGCATATCCGTTCTGAACGCTATCTATACCAGCAAAGAATTGATAGGTGGTGTCAGCCTGGTTAAAGTTGTATACTCTGCCTATTCTGTTAGGCCCACTGACACCTGTCAGGACGATATCATGGAACCCATCCAGGTCAAAGTCTGCCCAGTCAATGCTTCCATTCTCTAGGCCGGGGATATTAAGGACTTTCCTTCTAAAGGTTAAGTCCTGTGTCTGAATATACAGTTCAGTTATGAGACCGGAACCATCCGAATTTCCACTTAACAGTATGTCTTGTAGTCCATCCTTATCGGCATCAAACATCACTACCGTACCCTCATCTATAGGCGTCAAGCCTGCATTCAGAGACGTAAAGCTTCCTCCCTGGTTCAGGAATATTTCCGATACTCTGCCACTTTGAGACAAACCAGTAACTACAAAATCCAGTGCACCATCATTATTTATATCTCCAACAGCTATAGAGCTGTTTATGACCTGAGGTACAGCAGGGGTAGGGATCAGTGAAAAAGATCCACCGCTGGACCCATCATTAACCAATATTCTGGTTACGGGAGCAGAAAGAGCTGACTCTCCTGTAATGATTAGATCCAGGTCTCCATCATTCTCAATATCAATCCATTCTATGTCTCCATTTTTAACCCCTGGCAGATTGGCGCCCAGTAAGGTAAACTGGTTATTATTGGAGAGGTCATTTCTATAAAGTCGGGTCTGAACAACTGATCCTTCTGAACCAGCTATTACTAAGTCTAAGTCTTCATCATTATCAAAGTCTCCCCAAGCCATGGTAGCTTCCGCATAAGAAGGCAGGTTTCCTCCAGCAATAAAGGATGCTTGCAACTCTTCAAAGTCAGGGGCTATATAAGTAATGGGTGGCCCTTCAATAAATACTGTTCCCTCAAGATCCTGATCTATGGCTTGAACTCCCCACTCATACGTACCTGAAGCGAGGGAATTTATCCGCCATGTACTGGAAAATCCTACGTTTCCTGATTTGAGAACTTTTCTGAAGCCTTCATTTCCTCCACTGATCACAGAAAGAGAGGACTTTGCATCCTGAGAATTTGCAGCTGATCCAACATACAAGTTATAACTCTGGTCAGTATCACCAGCCTGAGTCCAGCTAAAGACTATTTCATTTCCTTGCTGCACCGCTATTAGGTTAGTAGGTGTAGCGGGGTTTGTTAAAGCATTGGTGGTGATATTTTGATACAGCTTGAATGTCTTGGTTTCCGGCGCAGCATTGGTTCTACCTACCACCAGAAGATCAAGCCTTCTGTCCTGTAGTACATCTCCCAGAGCCACAAAGGCTCCGTTATCTGTAGCAAGGATGTTTTGGCTGTTTACATTATCTTGTATCAGTTCACCCGTTCCATTATTCAAGTAGACTTCTGTTACTCTACTTTCCGCAGCAGCGCCAGACTTTCCTGAAAGAATCAGGTCTGGGTACGTATCCTGGTTAATATCTCCCAGAGAAAGATTTCCTTCTCTCACTCCTGTGATACTGGAACCACTTAGACTGAAGTTTTCATTTCCTTCATTCAAGTATAGAGAAGTAGTGAGATTTGTTCCATTTTCTGACTGTTCTCCACACATGATCAGGTCCAGGTCCTGGTCATTATCTATGTCTACCCACTTGATATCTCCTTGCTTGACATCTGCCAGGTCTACATTTATACCTGTAAAGGTTCCATCTCCATTATTTCTATAAATGAAGCTTACTGGGCCTCCATTTCCACTACCCATCAGGGCCAAATCCAGGAAGCCATCATTATTGTAATCGCCCCAGTCTGCCGAACTCTCCGTCAAGCTAGCAATGTTAGTGGGTACTTCTATAAAGGAACTTCCATCTACATTCTGGAATAGTTCACTAACCCCATCTGATCCATCACTTCCCGTAACAAAGATGTCTTGTAAACCGTCATTGTTGAAGTCCCCAAAGATGGCATCTCCATTGACTACGTCCTCTGCAGCGAAAGATAGCTCTGTGAACCCTGAACCATTATTCTCATACAAGCGAGTTTGAGGGTTTACAGTAGCACTCGTACTTCCGTCCCCTGTCAGGATCAGATCCGGTAATCCATCATTATTAACGTCTCCCCAATCCAGGCTACCATTCTTCACATTGTCCAATTCATTGGAGATGGCCGTTATCTTGTCAAACTCATTGTCTCCTGAGTCAAACTCATAATATTCCGTGATTAAGTCTCCATCATCTTCCTCCCCACTTACTACAAAATCAAGGAAGCCATCATCATTTACATCGGCCAATGCCAGTGATGCCTGATCCAGCCCTTCTACGTTTCCAGGCAAAGCATTTACAGACTGATCAAAGAAGATCAAACCTGCTGGCTGATAGGTAAGGGTTTGCTCCGGTGCAAAAATAGATCCTTCAAAATCCTGATCTATTGCCTGCACGCTCCATGCATAATCACCTGCAGGAAGTCCGGATATAGTAAAGGAACTTTGCTGTCCAACGTTTCCGATAGATACTGTTTTCCTTAATCCTGAGTTCCCTCCCTGAATGAATGCATTAGGTCTTACAATGTACGCTCCATCACTTACGCTTTCCAGATAAAGGGCATATGAAAGTCCATCTGGATTAGCTGCACCAGCCGGCGGCTGCCAATTCAAGGTGATATCATCATTGATGATAGACACAACCAGATTTTCAGGCTCATCAGGAGTAGTATTTGAGTTTACATTGTTGTTCTCAAATATTCTCAGCGCATAGCTTGATGAACCGGCAAGTCTTCCGGTAAAGGCCAGATCTATTTTGCCGTCTCTATCATAATCTGCCCAACTAACTTCTCCCTGACCGATTTGGGGAAATAATCCTGAGTTCACAGGGTTTAAGGCAAATGTCCCATTGGTATTATCATAAATTACCGTAGAGTCAGTGGTAGCACTAAAGCCGGCAATAACTACATCGGGAAAGGTATCATCATTATAATCACCAAAGGCCAAAGCTCCATTAGCAGAAGGCATGAAAGATTGTCCGGAGTTTGCAAAATCTCCTGATCCGTCATTTAAGTAAAGAGTAGTGGATGAGGTGGTTTGGGTGAAATTCAAACCTGAAATAAGCAAGTCCAGGTCCCCATCATTCTCTATATCTGCATAGGCAAGATCTCCCTGTATAGTCCCTATAATATCTGTATCAGATATATTGGTATATATTCCTGATCCATTGTTACTGTAGAGATAAGTCCTGGCCTCAGTACCATTGGACCCATTTGCTACTATATCAAGGTCTCCATCAGTATCCAGGTCAATCCAGGCAATATTGGCATCTTCCATACCTACCAATACTCCACTCTGATCATCCTCACTGAAATTGCCTAATCCGTCATTTTCATACAGTCTTAAGATAGGAGTTCCTGCGTTACCTGCCAGTAGAATGTCCAGGTCTCCATCATTATCGTAATCACCCCAACGTATATCTCCATCAGTTACATTCTCCAGTACATTGCTAATAGCAGTTTCTACTACAAACTTAGCCTGTCCCTGGTCATATGAGTATAAGCTTGTTAGTCCATTAGCGGAAGCATTAGTCCCTGTTATAAGCACATCCAGATCACCATCCTTATCAAAGTCTGCTGCATCTAATTCCGCATTGGTTACAGCTACAAGGTCCGTAGCCACTGAACTGCTTTGATTAAGCACCCCGCCACTATTCTCAAATACTGTAATCAGAGGATTTGATACATTCTCCCCGGTTACAATAAAGTCCAGTTCTCCATCATCATTGAAGTCAAGCCAATAAACGTTTCCATTTATCAGGTCTACTATGGATGGGATACCCGGGATAACGGTAGAAGAAGCATCTGTAAAGTCAGGGGCTACTACCTGGAACTGGCTTTCTGTACTAAATGCAGAAGTCTCAAAGTCCTGGTCCACTGCCTGTACACTCCAGAAATATTGCCCTTCACTTAGACCATTAATGGTCCAATTCAAGCTACTTCCCAGCGTACCTGATTGTGGCACTCTGTTAAAGCCAGTGGTAGCGTCAGTTAAGGGAGTGAGGATATCAATATCTCCACTGGTGGATCCTACTCTAAGGTTATAGGTAATACCATTGATTAGGTTAGCGGCTACGCCTGTAGGTGCTGCCCAGTTTACCTCTACTGTAGTCCCAGTCTGTGAAGCGGTAAGTCCAGTAGGAGCATTTAGCGTAGTATTTGCATTACCATCTATATTCGTGAGAATAGAGAAGATATTGGCTGGAGGCACATCGGTGGACCTACCACTTAAGATGAGGTCTAACTTATCATCATCATTTAAATCCCCCCAGGATAATGTCGCACCATCTCCTAAATTTGGTAAGACTGAAGAGTTAGCTACATCCTCAGTAAAACCCGTTCCGCCATTATTTGTGTAGAAGCGGGAAGAATAAGTGTTGTTCGCACTAGTTTCTTTTCCTATGACTACGAAGTCCTTAAAGCCATCATTATTATAATCGCCCCAGGCTACGCTCCCTTCACGGGAAGCTGTTGGGGTGAATATCTGAGTAAAGGTCTGGTCTCCATTATTTCTGTATACACCAGCAACAGGGGTAAATCCAGTGGCCCCGCTTTCACCTGCAAGAACAAAATCAGGAAGACCGTCATTGTTGTAGTCCCCTTCTTCTATATCCCCAAGCTTGATGTTGGCTAAACCTCCATTCCCAATACTGGTGAAATTCCCAGCCTGATTATTTATGTAAATCAGGGTAACCGGAGCAGAGCCATCATTTCCTGTGAGGACTATGTCTTTATATCCGTCTGTATTTACGTCTGACCAAAGTACACTACTTTCCTGAACCCCAGTAAGGTTAACAGCTGTAGCTTCTGTAAATGTCCCTCCTCCGTCATTATGGTAGAGGATAGAAACGGGTCCAGAATTAGCTTGTCCTGTCAACAGTAGGTCTGACCTTCCGTCATTATCATAATCTCCCCATGCAACGGAAGCATTCACTCCCAGGAAGGTAGCTAGCTGGGAGAACTCATCCCCGTCTTCATTCTCATACAGGATAGAGACAGGGCCAGAAGAGCTTACTCCTGCAATCAATACATCCAGGAAGCCGTCACCATTGACATCTTGCCACTCAATACTGGGATTAGCTACTGCTTTTAACCCATCAGTAAGATCATCATCCAATACAAAAGCGGATCCCGTAAATATATACACCCGGATTTCTGTATCTCCAGAAGAGTTTATCCCTGAAATAATGAAATCCAGATCATCATCATTATCTATGTCAGCAGTAGAGACCTCAGCCTGGCTCCATCCTCCAACCAGTCCGCTGATCAGGGAAGGTGTTTCATCCAGGAATGATGCGCCTGCAGGGATATAGGTAAAGCTCTGCTCTGTGGTAAAGACAGATCTATCTAATCCCTGATCTATGGCCTGAACCCCCCAGTAGTATGTACCTGGTGTCAGGTCCGTGAAGGAACGGACCATCCCATTTCCGGCATTGGTAAAATCTGGGACAAGTGCTTCCCCCGAGCCTACATTAGCTAATGGGGAGAATAAACCAGTACTCCCAAAGCTTGGGTTTCTACTTAAATAGAAATTATATCTTATTCCTTTTTCATCATCATCATCTACATTAGTGGGTGCTTCCCAGCTTATGTTTACAGAATTACCTGCCTGATTGGTAGTAGGGTTAGTAGGTACACCTGGAACCTGATCTGAGGTAGAAAGGATATTTTGAAATAAGTAGGAATTGAAATTAGAGGATCCCACATTTTCATTTCCGGCAAGAAAGAGATCTAACTTACCATCGCTGTTAAAGTCAGCGAACTTAATTATCCCTCTATGGACATTGGGGAATGTACCAGAATTAGCTAGATCCTGAGTAAAGCTTCCATTTCCATCATTCAGATACAAGACAGTACTGGGATCCCCACCTTCAATCTGCCCTGTAACTATCATATCCACATCTCCATCTTCATCTATGTCTGCCAGATCAAGTGAAGAGCTTACGACCTCAGTAAGTGCCTGTGGATTCTCAGAGAAAGTGGTACCATTTGAATTCACATATATAGCTAGATCAGCTCCTCCTTCTCCATTTCCGGAAATCACAAGATCTACAAAACCATCATTATTAATGTCTGCTATACCAATTGTAGCCCTTGTGAAAGTACTAAATGCAACGCCTATTTTGGTAAATGAACCATCCCCATTTCCACGGAATAGTTCCGTAACTCCTCCTCCATCTGAAGTACCACTTAAGATGACATCTGGTAATTGGTCATTATTATAATCCAGCCACTTAGCTTCCCCATCCTGAATATCAGTTAAGCCAGCTGAAATTTCACTGAATACCCCACCACCCAAATTCTGATAGATAGTAGTAAGGGCCTGATCATCTGAATCCAAGCCTGATAACAGAAGATCTGGAAGTCCATCCAGATTAAAGTCAGCCCAATCAGAGCTTCCTCCACTTACTCCCTGTATGCCAGTAGTAACCTTAGTAAAATCAATACTTCCAGGTCCTCCCTGGTATAGTTGGCTAACTTTATTTGCCCCGTCAAGTCCACTGATAAATACATCCGTTCTGTTGTCTAGGTTGTAATCTACCAGAGAAATAGTAGCATTACTTACATCATCTAGGTTAGTGATGACTTCCTGAAATCCAGATACGGTATTTATAAATAGTTCTGTGTTCCCTGAGCCGGAAGTTTCTCCTGCCAGGATTAGGTCCAGTCTACCATCCTGGTTATGGTCTACCCATGCGGCGGCGGGATCAGACATACCAACAGTTCTGTTGGCGCCAAACAACGTAGAAATATCTTCAAAAGAAGGGTCCTGCAGGATAAGACTTCCTGAAGTAAATACTGATCCCTCAAAGTTCTGGTCGATGGCTTGAACCCCCCAAGTATAAGATCCAGGTATCAAATTATTGATGGTCCACTGCGTGCCTTGAATACCACCTACTCTTATCATTCTTCTACTACCATCATCTATATCTGAATGTGGTGGAATAATTATCGTACCTCCAGGATTGGTAGTAAGAAACAGATTGTATGAATACCCATTGGTTTGTTCGCCTACTGTTGCTAACTGATCCCACTTAAAATCTACAGTAGTTCCTGTTTGTTCAAAAGATAAATTACTAGGAGG
>JBCBKZ010000198.1:0-8394 GCA_038520955.1 Bacteroidota bacterium
TGTTAGATAATAAAATAGGAACAGTGTCTGAAATAGCCTACTCTGTGGGGTATTCTAACATGTCCTACTTCACCAAAAGCTTTAAGCAAAAGTTCGGTATACTTCCCAGTAAGCTTGGGTAAATGCCGATTAAAGTAAAATGCCCCATTTCAAAAGAAACGGGGCACCTCCCTTTTACTTCTGTCAAGTAAAAGCCTCTTTATTTTGACCTAATCACCTATGGCTGAATTGGTAGGATGAAAAATTCCGTCAGGATTATCCAGGATAGTCCATACATGTAGCTGCCATTGTCCTATCATTTCATTGAAGTGCCACTCGTCCTGACTACCGGTAAATCCCTCTGGTGGATTCCCTGGGTTATCAGGATTTTCTGGTACAATGGCATACTCCACTGCTACCATTTCCATATCCCCATTTGCATTAGGGACATACAGGATAATCTCTGGCTTTTCTAATTCGAAAGTTCCATCTACTAATGCAGGATTCAGGTAATGGTGGCCCATATTAGGGACGTAACCTGAAACGTCTATCAGTTTATCGTCTACTGCCGCCTGAAAGTTTATGTACTGGGCAGTGCTTGCCATGACCTGTTCCACTTCTACCTCCCATGCTTGTTTTGGGGTATCATCATCTTCATCACAGCTAAAAGTGGTGAAGGCGCAAAAGAGAAGCAAAAAGGCTTTGAGATAAGATAAATTGTTCATGATGTTGTGTTTTAGTCAATTATTGATTGTTGACTCAAAACTAACATCAACCTATCCCCCT
This sequence comes from Bacteroidota bacterium, assembly GCA_038520955.1. Taxonomy (GTDB): domain Bacteria; phylum Bacteroidota; class Bacteroidia; order J057; family J057; genus JBCBKZ01. The sequence continues at coordinate 766 of JBCBKZ010000198.1, forward strand.
GATTAACAGTCTTATAGCAAAATATGATAGATTTGTTGTAGGAAGTTCTTAATGAAATAAAAGTGTCATTACATGCATCAAAAGTGCTAATGGATAAGCTATGGCAGCTACAGCTTAGCCTATGAAAAAAGGCCGGCATAGCCGACCTGATTTTCTTTTCTCATAAGGTAATCGTCTAGCGAAGTATCCCTCTCGCTATCACCAGCTTCTGAATCTCGGAAGTGCCTTCTCCTATGGTACAGAGCTTGGCATCACGATAGTACTTTTCTACCGGGTAGTCTTTGAGGTATCCATAGCCTCCGTGAATTTGGACAGCGTCATTAGCTACTTTCACGGCTACTTCTGATGCGTAGAGTTTGGCCATAGCAGAAGCGTTAGAGACGGGTTGTTTTTTGTTGATTTTGTCGGCAGCGCTGAAGGTAAGAAGTTCTGCTGCCTGTATTTCCATGTGCATGTCTACCAGCTTGAAGGAGACCGCCTGAAAGTTGTAGATCTTCTGGTCGAATTGCTCTCTTTCCTGGGCATACTGAAAAGCTGCTTCATAGGCACCATAAGCGATTCCAAGAGAAAGGGCTGCAATGGAGATTCTCCCGCCATCCAGAACCCCTAAGGCCTGCTTAAATCCGTGTCCTTCTTCTCCTATCACTTGAGACTCGTGGATTCTGCAATCCTCAAAAATCAGTTCGGTAGTTTCAGAGGCACGCATGCCTAACTTATTCTCCTTCTTTCCGTGGGTAAAACCGGGGGTTCCCTTCTCTATGATGAAGGCAGTAGCATTATTTCTACTTCTGGCTTCTCCTGTACGTGCGATGACTACCGCCACATTTCCACTTTTCCCGTGCGTGATGAAGTTCTTGGCACCATTCAATACATAGTATTCCCCTTCTTTTACCGCCGTAGTAGCCATGTTGCCTGCATCAGAGCCTGTATTGGCTTCTGTAAGCCCCCATGCACCTATCCATTCGCCTGTAGCCAGTTTAGGTAGGTATTTCTGCTTTTGCTCCTCTGAGGAGTATTTCAGGATATGCCCTGTACAAAGAGAATTGTGAGCAGCCATGGATAAGCCAATGCCGCCACAGATTTTGCCGAGTTCTGTGATGGCCGTAACATACTCCATATAGCCAAAACCGGAACCACCATATTCCTCAGGGACCAGGACGCCTAACAAGCCCATTTCTCCCAGCTCCTTAAATATCTCTAATGGAAACTCCTGGGATTCATCATACTCCATGACCACTTCCTTCAATCTTTCTTCCCCGTACCTGCGGATCATGTCGCGGATCATCAGCTGGTCTTCATTTAAGTCAAAACTTAGGCCTGGTTGGGCTATTACGGTAGGATTCATACGGTTCTTAGTCTTATTCTCTTACTTATTCTACTTGTCTAACGAATAAAAACTAATGAAAGTTAGCTTCTAGATCAAGATAATTTAAGCATTTGGAAGACTTGAAAAATAAACCATTAGCAGGACAACTAATCGCATCAAATCAGGCCTTTTGTTAGAAAATTCTCAGCAGATATCTCGGGAAGTTTCTCAAGCATTAGCCCATAGCAAGGGCCTCATCTTCTTCTGTGGGGTCTTCCTCTTCTCTTTTTTCCATTTCAGGTAGCCCGAACAGTACCAGAGAGAGCTTACCGGGAGAGTCCATATACAAGTTGATGGGAATCCCTATATGTGCGGGAAGGTCTTTTTTCCAACATCTCCCTTGCCACCATCCTTCTTCTAACTGAACCTTGTCGGTCTGTGTCAAGTAGGTTGATCCTTGCTCATCTCTTCCGTATACATCTGACAGGATTTTCAGAAAATGCTTGAGATCTTCATTCAGTAAAGCCGAGGAAAAGCTGCTGTAAAAGACTATGTTCATACTTCCTCCCGGGAATACCATGGCTTTGATCTTATCGAAAATACCTGCCAGGTGCTTTTCCAAATGGCCTTCATACACCTTAGGTGCATGCTCGTCCGCGAAGGAATCCAAGTGCGTAGCGGTCAGCTTCTCCTCTGATATATCAGGCAATTCCCAAGAGAGAAGGGTAAACAACGCTTCAGCACTGACCACGACTTCTCTATCTGGCCTGGGATGTGTATAGGAGAATGGAATAAAGGGATCTTTTCTTTGAGCAGGTTTATCCTCTATAAACCTTAATGGATCTGCCGGATCCTTAAAAAAGACTTTCCAATTCCCCTTAGCTTCCAGTTCGTCTGAGGGGATAAATATTTTTACCGGATGAGCCGGAAGAAAAGGCAAAAACAGATGATGTAGATCCGACAGATTTGCGTCTTTCAGATATAGGCATTCCAGCTTGGTACACGCTTTAAGAAAACGCATATCTACCGACCTGAACTTCTTAAGGAATAGGTGGGTGAGTTGTTGCAGATCAGAAGCTTCCACCTCCCATAAGGGCTTTTTCGCATCTGAAAATGGCCCTATATACATCCCCCACTCTTTCTCTTCCTCGTGGAAACCTGTTTGAGTAAGGTGCCACACTCTTTCCAACCAGAACTTCCTGAGTTCCGGCAATCTGACAGAACTTAAGCTCAGGTCAGGCACTTTTTCCTGATACACCCCTTTGGCCAGTAGATATGCCAGTAAGTTTTTATGAGAAAAAATGATGTGTCCGTCAGGATCATGGGTGAGAACCTCCTGGCTAAGTTTTCTGGGAGTTATCCCATGTTTCTGAAGCAAGGCATAAAACTGTGCTTCAGGAATGAAAAAGCCTCCTCGCCTTTCCACCTGGGTAAACATATCATGGGCCAGGTTGATCAACAGTTCCTGTATACCCTCCTGTTCTCTCACCTTCTCCGAAGGTAATCCTATGCTATTGTGGCTTACCCATCTATCAATGACTCTTCCCCAGGCCTGACTCTCTGCTCGTAAAGTTCCCTCTTCTTCTACTAACAGATTGGAGTAGCGCCATAGAATGGGTTTCTCAAATAGTTCTGCTGCCTGAGAGAGGATGCCTTTCAAGCGAAGTTGCCCTTTTGAAGAGAGCGATTTATGGGTTTGCTTATACAGCTTGAGTTGTTGATTTTGGGAGAAGGGAAGCAGAAATAAGGTGAGAAAGAGCTCAGAGCTGTTCAGCCCTTCCAGGCGAACATACTCTTCCTGGTCAGAAAAATTGACAAATTGGCTGAGGTACCACTGATTACAGCTAATGATGATCTTGGCAAAAGAAGAAGTAGCTGTCAGGATCTCATCTATTCTTTTTCGGAAATCCGTCATGCTTCTCCCATCTTCATCCAGCCCATCCAAAATCAGAATTGTCTCTTCCGGATTATCATATTCTCTCAGTTTGGGTAACAAAGCTGCTTCATGGCATGCGTGAAAAGCAATTTTGTAAGGCTTATTCCATTTCAGATGATACTTAGTCAGCAGATAAACCAGGAAATGGGTTTTTCCTGCACCTCCCTCACCCAAGACCATAAAGGCTCTGTAAGCAAAGTAATCAGGTTTAAGTCCTTCCCTTAAGAAAAACCGAAGGATGGGCTCTACAGCTTCTTCCCCATTCACGGTCAGACTATAGGATAGTGAATGAAAATCATCCAGATAAGTAGCAGCCTGCAAAGGAGAAAAAGCTGTACTCAGAAGTTTTTTTACAGATCTATATCTGTTCCACCAGATGGCATAACGCAATCCAGCAAACAAAACGGCCAAAATAACAACAGCAAGTATAAGTGTTAAAGTTGGCGAAAGTTGCGGCATGAACAGTTGTTAAGAGTTACCCATGAACAGATGACACAAAAAGATGCCACCTGCTACTCCCACATTCAGGGATTCTCCCTTCCCACTTCCCTCTATAGTTAGTTTACGATCTGGAAGGGAATTTCTTGTTTTCGGACTGACTCCATTGGCTTCATTCCCCAGAAGAATCCATTCTCCTTTTTTAAAAGTATGATTTTTTACAGAAAGCCCTTCCATATCTGCCAGCCAAATCCGGCTTTTGTGCGTTTGAATGAACGTATCCCAATCTTCTACATAGGAGAGTTCTGATCTGAAAAAGGCTCCCATAGAACTTCTCAGCACCTTAGGATTATAGACGTCCACTGTATCTGAAGAGCAATACACCCTATGGACCCCAAACCAATCGGCCGTTCTGAGCAAGGTCCCCAGATTTCCGGGATCATTAACCTTTTCCAGCAGGAGGGCTGACGTATGCTCCTGAATGGGCCAGTCTTGAGATTGAGGCATTTTAGCCACTGCCAGAATTCCTTCACTATTTACCTGTGTAGATAGCTTTTTGAAATCTCTCTCACTCAAACTGAAAGTTGGAACAGAAGCCAATTCTCCCAAAACGGGCTGTAAGGATTCTTCCCTGGCATCATTTATGATTACACATTCCAGAGGCCAGGAAGCCATAGTGGCTTCCAACACCAGCTTTTTCCCTTCAACCAAAAACAAAGCATGTTCATATCTATACTTTTTCTGCTGAAGTGAAGCAAATAGTTTTAGTTTTGCTTTTGAGAGGGATTCCATGCCGGCAATAATAAGAAAATATAGCTTTTGTCTCTGGATTCTGGCACTACTGTTAGGCCTTAGTAGTTGTCAGACCACCCGATTTTTAGGGCCAGATGAGTACCTCCTCAAGACAAACCCTACCGTTACCTCTAGTAAGAAGATCCCCAGAGAACAGTTACAACAAGCCATAAAGACAGAAACCAACCGCAGGATGTTATGGCCTAAGACCTATCTGCACCTCTATAACACTGGGAGAGCAATGGCTACAGATAGTTCTTTTTTCAAGCGCATGATTAGAGGGATTCCTGCTACCAGAACAGCTTATGACAAAACCGCGAACTGGCTTCAAAGTGGCATAGGTGAACCTCCGGTCATTGTAGACACTACCCAACTCAATGAAGATGTGGCTAACCTGAGAAATGTCTGTTTCTCAAATGGCTATTTCTATCCCAACATCAGCTATTCCATAGACACCATAGATAATTGGTATCACAAGCAAAAGGCAAAGGTTACCTTTCAGGTAGAGGAGCAGCAAGCTTATGTCATCGAACGTACTGAGTACGCCTGGGACTCTACGGCTAGTCCTGGCATGTTAGCAGATTTTCAAGCAGCTTTTGACACGGCTTCCAGTCTGATAAGCCAAGGAAAACTATACAACCACACTCTCTTTAATCAAGAAAGGTCGCGGGTAGCCCTGGCACTGAGAAATAAAGGTTATTTCACTTTTTCCCCTTCGTTTATCAGTTTTTTGGTAGATACGACCCTCAGCACAAGTTCGTTGAATGAACGCAATCAGCACCCCTTAAAGGTTACCACCAGCATTTCTAACATCGGTAAGCCGTATAAGATTGGGAAGCTATTGGTAAATCTAAGAGCCAACTCTGACAAACAGGATCAGAGAGAGAACTTTACCGTAGAACTCACGGCTTCCAGGCTGACGGATAGCCTGAGGCAACAACTAAAAATCAAAGAGAAACAATTCTCTTCCACAAACCCCTATACCTACAGAGTTACTTCTACCATCATCAGGGACATCAATTTCAACTTCCTGGCTAATAGAATTTTCCTCCAGGAAGATAGCTTGTACTCCTTTGATAAGGCTCTGCTAACCCAAAAGAAATTGCAGGAGCTCGGGATGTTTCAGTACCTCATCATCAACTACGCGCCTGTAGACAGTCTTGGGATCCTAAATGTAAACATAGACCTGGAACTGGCCCCTCATTATCAGATGAAGGTGGGTGCAGAGGCCTTTACCACCAGTACTTTTGTGGCGAATAACCTTCCCGTAGTAGGGGCCAATATCTCTTTCCAAAACAGAAATACTTTTGGGAAATCAGAGTTGCTGTCTGCGAATCTTGGGGGAAGTGTGGGTTTCTATGGAAGTGCACTTGAGAGTAATCAGTTTGAAAGAATCTTTTACGAGATAGTAGGAGGCATAGACTTAAACATCCCTCGCTTCCTGGCGCCTGATTTTCTCCAAAGAAACGTACGGATTCAGAATCCTTCAACTTTGGTGGCCGGGAGTTTTAGGGGGGAAATTCTCTTTGAGTATGACAGATATGCAACAGGTCTTAACCTGAACTACCGCTGGGAGCACGCTAATTCCGACAAGAAGATGCTGATTACCAGCCAGCTTTCCCCTTTGAATATAGACTTCATCTTCATTGAGAATATCAATGACAACTTCCAGGATGACATAGACCGCCTTCCTCCTACCCTCCAACGAGATTATCAGTCGAGATTTAGTTCCAGAATTTCGTATACCTATACACGTGCCAACTATCGACTCACACGTACCAAGCCTACCTGGTCTTTTCGCTTCAATGTAGAAGCTGGTGGGAACATCCCCTGGATACTGGAGAATCTCCTGGATAGTGATCAGGAAGAAGGGGACAACTATCTCTCTATCTTCAGGTCGCAGTCCAGAGGGAATAGTGAAGGCCTGGCTTACGGCCAATTCTTAAAAGGCTCGGTAGAAGGAAAGCTTTTTGTGCCCCTGAACAGCAAATCTGAACTGGTGTTCAGAGGCTTTTTTGGCTATGGGTCTGCTTATAATACTACCCAGATCATTCCACAAGAAAGTAGATTCTATAGTGGTGGCACCAACTCCATGCGGGGTTGGCAGTCTAATACGCTTGGACCTGGAAGGCTCAGTCTGAGAGATATACAAACTGAGAATTTCACCAGCGGAAGCTCTATCAGTCTATTGGCCCCGGGAGGAGAAATCATCTCAGAGATGAATGCTGAACTGAGGTTTGATGTATACTCCTATCTGGAAATGGCCCTCTTCACTGATGTAGGAAATGTGTGGTTTGGGAATACTCCCACTAACCTGGGGGGAGATAGAGCCAGTTTAGCCACCTTCTCTTCTGACAACCTAAGTTTGGGTTGGGATGCTGGACTAGGCTTCCGCTTCGACTTTTCTTTCCTCATCCTCCGGGTAGATTTAGCCCAACAACTGCATGCTCCAGATGTAGGTTGGGTCCTCAACAAGACTAATGATCCTGACAGACGCTTCCAACTAAACCTTGGGATTGGCTATCCATTTTAGGTTCTCATTAAAAGAGTTTCTCCTCTTTTTCCTAAATTATTCTGGCAAAGATACTTTTAGGAGATATGAAAAAGTCCATTCTCAACTTTATAGGTAAAATCATTCCCGTAATGATTGGCGTTTATCTGGGGTTTGTGGTTTCAAACTGGGCAGAAAGAAGCAAGAAGCGAAAACAGTCCAAAGCCTTAGTAGCTAACCTGCTGTTAGAAGTACAAACTAACCGGGAACAGCTAAATGCAGTCATTAACTACCATGAAATGCTGAGAGATAGTAGCAGACACTATGCTTATTCAGGTCAGAAGTTAACAAATCATGATTTCTTCAATGGCCTTATGGGACAAAACCTATCTAACAGCGCCTACGAAACCGGAATCCAAACAGGAACCATCAACGAGTTGCCATTGGGAGAAATTCAGACAATCAATCAATTATATACCTTCCAGGAAACTTACAATGACTATGGGACCCTAATGTTATCCAAATTTCTGTCTCTGGATTTCACTGAGAAAGAGGAAGACCTACAAAGAATTCTTCGCTTCCTGGCCTTAACCATGACAGACATGGTGAATATGGAGACCCATTTGATTAGCCTTTACGAAAAATTGCCATGGCAATTTTTCGTAA